>NZ_JBFHGM010000075.1:0-18399 GCF_041583095.1 Draconibacterium sp. | reverse complement strand
TGTGGTTTTACTTCATCGCGTTTTGGCAGTACAATATGTAAAATGCCGTTATCGTATTTGGCCGAAATTTTTTCTCCAACTACAGCGTTTTCAGCAACGGTGAATGAACGTTGGAACGATTGGTAACTGAACTCTTTACGTGTATAGTTTTCATTCTTTTCTTCTTTTTCGTTTTTCTTTTCAGACGAAATAGTGAGCACGTTATTTTTAAAGTTCACGTTAAAATCGTTTTTGCTCATTCCCGGAGCTGCAACCTCGATAACAAAATCATCGTCGGTTTCTTTTACATTAACTGCCGGTAACGAAGTGTTTGTGCTCGAAAAATTCGAGTGATTCCAATCCATCAATTCATTGTTAAAAAACCTGTCAAAGACTGATGGAAAATACGGTTCGTTTCTTCTTGCTAATTTCATGACTTTATCCTCCTTTAACTTTTTGGTTAAACAATTCATTGAACATTCAGTAACAAAAAATCAAAAGGTATACCATACCTGAATTTCTGAAAATATTTCAGACTTAGCTGTCTGGTTGTCAGTTGGTTTGGTGTGTTTTTTAAATGTTATTGAAAGTCAGGATTTTGTAAAATGTCAAAATTTCAGCTTGTCTCCTTTATTGTTAAACAACATCTTTATCGCTCTTGCTTTTAATGAATTAATACATTAATTTTATTAAATAAACCTGACGCCCCATTTAAAGGGCCGCCAAATTAAAACGAACAATGAAAAGTTTTAACTCCATAAAATGTTAAGTATAAGTTTTAACAACGGATACTTTTTGGAGGATAAAAACTGCTTATAAAACCGCTGATATTGCATTAGAAACTCAAGGGATAGGATTGACAAAAGTTAATGAATACTTTCAAAAACTTTTAGGCTTCGTTCTGAAGTCGCGTGTTTGGGGTTAACTGGGGCCGCCTCTCTGAAAAAGAGAGGCGGCTATTTTTTTGCTGATAGTATGATTGAACTGTGCTTTCAACTTTTTCTGTAATTTTACGCCCTGATAAACGAGAACAATGCCACAACGCTATTTTTTACAACTCAGTTATAAAGGAACTAATTATCATGGTTGGCAAATCCAGCCCAATGCCGTTTCGGTTCAGGAGGTTATGGAGGATGCACTATCAAAAATCCTGCGCGAGAAAATAGATGTAGTTGGTGCCGGAAGAACCGATACCGGAGTGCATGCTTCGTTTTTTATCCTGCATTTTGATTCGGGAAATGGTATTCCTGAAAATCTGGATATCGTTTATAAACTCAACAGCTTTTTACCTTCGGATATTGCCGTGCAAAAAGTTTGGTCGGTTGATGCGGAGGCGCATGCCCGGTTTAGTGCTATATCACGAACTTATCATTATTTTATCTCAACTGAAAAAGATCCGTTTGCTACTGAAACGAGCCACAAATACCTGAAACCGCTCGATGTGGATAAAATGAACCAGGCAGCACAAAAGCTTTTTAACTACACTGATTTTACAAGTTTTAGTCGCCTGCATACGGATGTAAAAACCAACAACTGCAAAATTATGCAGGCCGAGTGGACGCAGCGCGGCGAGCGATTACAATTTACAATAAAAGCCGATCGGTTTTTACGCAATATGGTGCGTGCCATTGTTGGTACATTGCTGGAAGTGGGACAGGGCAAAATCAGTATCGAACAGTTTTGTGAGATTATTGAAAAACAGGATCGTGGCGCGGCAGGTGCATCCGCTCCGGCGCAGGGATTGTTTTTGGTGGATATTGAGTATCCTGAAAATATTACACAGGGCCGCGGTTAAATTTTTTGCGGTATTGCAATGGCGATACGCCATTAATTCGCTTAAACTGCCGGTTAAAATACGAAATGCTGTTGTAGCCACATTCAATGGCAATATTCCCAAAACTATCGTTACTACCGGCTATTAATTTTCCTGCATACTCAATCCGCATATCATTCAGAAATTCAGAATAAGCTTTACCTGTTCGTTGTTTAAAATAGCGGCAAAACGAATTGGGAGTTATGTTCGCGACATCCGTCAGTTGTAGACCGGTTACACCAACCGGAGTTCCAATAATTGGCCGAACAAACAAATACAACAATCTGCTTATAGCAACCGGTCATGCCATGATGGGGGTTAGTCTTGGCCCGATAACAGGAAAAATTATCAGCCAGTTGTTGGCGGGTGAAAAACCCGGTTTCGACATGGAACTGATGAAAATATAATCCTCGCATAGAGAGTTGTTAACCCCCTGTACCACACAATTCTTATCTTCAAAAAACACAAAAGAAATCAGAAAACTTTCCGACAGAAAAGATTCTGCTTATATTTGTCGGCGAGTTTGGTTCGATGGTTTATAGCACTATAAACACGATGAAAAGGGAATCCGGTGTAAATCCGGAACTGTACCCGCAGCTGTATTTCCTGAAACTGATCATTACTCACGCCACTGTCGGTTTAGCCAATGACGGGAAGGCAATGATCAAAGGGGATGAGTCAGAAGACCTGCCAACAATATGGATGAACGAACTTCGGGAACAAAGTTTCGGGAATCAATCTATTGATTTCTGCATCTGATTTCCTGTTAATTTAAAACGGATGAAGATTAAAATACTCGTTGTATTGCTGCTTGCCGGTTTTTCGGTGTTTGCACAGAACGTTAACCGCGTAATTTCGCTGGCACCGTCGATTACCGAAAATATTTATCTGGTTGGTGGAAAAGATAAATTGGTTGGATGTACTAGTTATTGCATGCTGGCCTTAAACGATGGTGTTGAGGAAATTGGTTCAACAATCGATATTAATGTGGAGAAAGTATTTGCTCTAAAGCCTGATTTGGTGCTGACCATGAAGTTGACAAAAGCGCAGGATATTGCCGCTCTTGAAAAACTGGGGGTACGGGTTAAGGTGCTGGAAACGCCGGTTTCCTTTGACGAAATTTGTGAGCAAACACAACAAATAGCTGACCTGATTGGTTGCGAAGATCAATCGACAGAAGTGGTTGCAAAAGCCCGAAAAACAGTTGCAGAAATTCAGGCAAAATCAAAGCAATTGCCTCCTTCAAAAATATTCTTTCAAATAGGGGCCAATCCGGTGTTTTCGGTGTTGGACAATACTTTCATGAATGATTTTATTCGCTTATGTAATGCAACGAATATTGCCTCCGGATTGACCCATGGAACTCTAACGCGTGAAAGTGTTTTGCTAAAAAATCCGGATGTGATAATTATTGCTGAAATGGGTGGTTTTGGCCAGGAGGAACAAAAAGTGTGGAACAGTTACGAAGGGATGGAGGCTGTGAAAAACAACAAAGTATATTTGATCTCTTCCGAAACATCCTGCAGCCCAACGCCGGCCAATTTTGTAAGCGCGTTGAAAGATGTTTATCGTTTTATAAGCGAGTAAATCCGATATTTAGAGAACAATGAACAGCAAATATTTAAAATGGATACTTTTTTTAGCCGCACTTTTGGTGTTGTTGCTGGTGTCTGTTTTGTTTTCATTATCGGCCGGAGAAGTAAAAGTGTCGCTCTCGCAACTGCCACAAATATTGTCGGATAAAGGCAGCATCGAATATACTGTTTTAGCAAAAATCCGCGTTCCCCGGATATTGATGGCTATTGGTGTTGGAGGCGCTTTAAGTCTGTCGGGAGTGGTGCTGCAGGGAATTTACCGTAACCCGCTGGTTGAGCCGTATACGTTGGGTATTTCCGGCGGTGCTGCATTGGGTGTAGCTATTGCCATTGTTTTCGGATTGAATACATTGAGCTTCTTTTCACTTCCGGCATTTGGGTTTCTGGGAGCATTTGTTACGCTCATTGTTGTATATCTGTTAAGCATAAAACGTGGAGGTTTAAGCATAAACAGCATGTTGCTGATTGGGGTGATGGTAAGTTTTGTATCATCCTCGGCCATGATGTTTCTGATGTCGATTTCTTCCACCGAGAACCTGCATAATATTGTTTTCTGGGTGATGGGCTCGCTGGATGAATCAAACAACTCGCTGATTGCAATTGCTTTTTATTCGTCGCTGGCCGGGCTTGTAATTTCGTACTTTTTTGCACAAACACTAAATGCACTTCGTTTGGGTGAAGTAAAAGCACGGCACCTGGGTATAAATACCGGAGTAGCCATAAAATTGTTGTTCTTTGTGGCTTCGCTGCTCACCGGAATTGCAGTTTCGGTAGCCGGAGTTATCGGTTTTGTTGGTTTGGTTATTCCACACTTAATCCGACTGATTATTGGCAACGATTATCGTATTCTTTTGGCCGGCTCGTTTTTGGGAGGAGCCATTTTTCTGATTCTTTCTGATACGATTGCCCGAACCATAATTTCACCAAACGAATTGCCAATCGGGGTAATTACCGGTTTTGTTGGTGGATTGGTTTTTATTATTGTACTGAGTCGCTCAAAGTCACATTTCAAACTGAATTAGCATGGAACAGTTTTTTCATATCACTAATTTTTCCTGCGGTTATCCCGGTAAGTTTTTACTGAAGGATGTGAGTTTTGATGTGGCAAAAGGCGATTTTGTGGGAATTATCGGTCCAAACGGTTCGGGAAAAACTACCTTGTTTAGGGGGATTTCAGGAGAGCTTCCTCCGCTGAAAGGAAAAATGGAGTTGAAGGGGTTGGATACGCGAAAAATGAATCTGAAGCAGCGTGCACAAAATATTGCCATTGTTACGCAGAATATTGAAATTGGCAGTATGACCGTTGAAGAATATGTGCTGATGGGGCGGATTCCATATCACAAACAATTCCAGTTTTTCGAGACCAAAGAGGATTTTGCCATTGCCGAGAAATACATGAAACTAACAGGCGTTGAAAAGCTAAAGGGCAAATACATGAATGCCTTAAGTGGTGGAGAGCAGCAACTGGCCGGAATCGCCCGTGCTTTAACACAGGAGCCCGATCTGCTATTGCTTGACGAGCCAACTTCGCATCTGGATATCACGCATCAGGTACAAACGTTAAATCTCATCCGTCGGTTGAGTCGCGAACTGGGATTAACCGTTCTGATGATCATTCATGACCTGAACCTGGCCGGAGAATATTGCGATTCGCTGATTATGATGCAGGAAGGCCATATTCGTAAAAAAGGCCTACCGGTAGAAGTGCTTAATTATGCAGATATTGAAGCGGTGTACGAAACTGTTGTTGTGGTGCGCACCAATCCAATCTCAAATAAACCTGTGGTATTTCTGGTATCGGAGGAGGTTATCGAAAAAAGTTAAATCGAAGACTGAGTGATGCCCTCACTTCCAGTGAGAGTATCACTATCTGTAGGTCAATTTCCCCATTGAAACAATTCATTATTAGATTTTCAGGTGTATGCTAATTCATTCTTAATTCACCATTAAGTCTTTTTTGTTTTTGTTAAAATGCATCATATCAGTTTAATGTGCGGTTTGTGTGAGTGCAGTTCATAAACAGTGGCAATTTCCTGCGTATCTTTTTCAATAAAAACATGGTTGTTAAAAAATGTGACTATCTTTGTCGGTGAATTTAGGTTCTTAAAATTTCTGTTTCAGAAATAAGATGAAAAGGGAATCCGGTGAAAAACCGGAGCTGTACCCGCAGCTGTAAGTCCTATCCGTCGTTTGACGGATCGTGTTATTGAATCATAAGCCACTTTCCGAGGGAATCGGGAGGGAAGGCATCAATAACCGGGATGAGCCAGAAGACCTGCCATAAATTCAATAGTAAATAATTAAGCTTCGGGATAAAAGCTTGAGAAATATATCCGTATTTTTCATTGATTTATCCAAAGCTCCTTAACTTTTGATAATGAGGAGGTTTGTAGTTTTTGGAATCGTATTGTGGGCGCTGGCTCAAAGTGCAATGGCGCAGCAGCCTTTTACCGTGTTCGACACCGTTCAGGTTGAGGAAGTAGTGAGTTATGGAAAGCTTCAGAAATACCAGTCGGGAGCTAAAATCGAACGTATTAATGCGACTCAGTTTTTGTTGTCGCAGGATGGAAACCTGGAGCAATTACTTTCGCGCAGTTTACCCATCGCCTTTAAGACCAATGCAGGTGGTTTGGCCACTATTCGTATTCGCGGATCGGCGCCCGATCATACCAGTTTTAATTTTGGCGGAATAAATATTAATTCGCTTACGCTGGGCCACTCCAATGTTAATAATGTACCCATTTATCTTTTCGATGAAATTGGGGTGCAGTTTGGTAGTGCCAGTTCGGTAAACGGATCGGGTAGTATTGGCGGAGCCATTCATTTGGGCCTGCAAAACAACTGGACCAACGGTTTTAAGGCCGAAGCCCGCATTGCAAACGGTTCGTTTGGAGAGCAGCTTTACGGAACAAAACTGTTTTGGGGAAACGGAAGGTTTGAAGCGGTTACACGTGCATATTATTATTCGAAAACAAATGATTTTAAATTCACGAATCCCAATTACCGTGATTTCGAAAACAATATTTTTGAAATAGAAGATAAGCAGCACAATGCAGCTATTGAAAATATTGGATTACTGCAGGAACTGAATTATAAGTTCGACAAGGACGAGTTCTTCATCTTTAATATTTGGCTGGAGAAAGACTGGCATCTGGTTCAGCAAAACATGCAAACCAACCTGAGTAATCCGGATTTGCGCGAAGAGTATAACAATGATCATGTGCGTATCTGGACAGGTTATAAAAACCGCAAAAATCCCTTCAAATTAGAAATTAACGGCGGGTATGTATATGATAATGCCGTTAGCAACGAAAATACTTCTGATACCATTTCAACCCAACGCATAATTGGCGAGGCATTTATCGAACACGATTTTTCGCCCAATGCCAGCTATAAAGCCGGAGCTAAAGCTACACGTATTTATCCAACGGTTTACGCTTATTCCGAATCTTTGAAACACGAGGATCGGGTAGACTTGTATGCTTCGTACTATCATCGTTTTTTTAACCGTTTAACCGCAACTCTAAATTTACGCTATGGTTATGTTACCGATTTCGACGTTCCTTTTACGCCGTCGTTCGGATTGAATTACCTGGCGCTTTCAAAAGAAAAGTATGTGCTTCGGTTTACCGGAAATATTGCACGCAGTTATCGTGTTCCAACTTTTAACGACCGTTTTTGGGTGCCCGGCGGAAATCCCGATCTGAATCCTGAAGAAGGAATGAGTTACGAATTCGGCACAAAATGGAGCTACTGCGTTGGAGACATGTCAGGAAATGTAAAACTGAATGCTTTCCTGATGAATGTGGACGACTGGATTCTCTGGAAAAACGGAGGAGCATATTGGTATGCCGCGAATGTGCAAAATGTGCAAAGCAAAGGTTTGGAGTTTATGACCGATTGGAATTATACCATTTTGGGATTAAAAGCAAATTCGGGGCTGAATTATACCTATACTTCTGCAGAGCGTAAAAAGTCGCAGAATAACACGAATGCGCTTAACCGTCAGTTGGAATATGTTCCGCTGCACGCCGGTAATTTTTTCACAACGGTAACTTATAACAAATTCGATTTCACGCTAGACGGAGGTTATACCGACGAGCAATTTACTGATGAGGAAGAAAAAAATGTTCTGGATGCTTTTTTTCTGATGAATGTGGCTGTTGGATACAATTGGAAAATCGACGGACAGAATCAAATTCGAATAAATGGAATGATCAACAACCTGCTGGATACCGATTACCAGGCAAGTTGGGGCTATGCCATGCCCGGCATCGCCTACCGATTGAGCATCACATATAAATTCAAATAAAAAACAAACTACAAAATGAAAAAACAATTTAAAATTTTGACGTTTTTGGCGGTGTTGGCCTTTGCCTTTACTGCTTGTGACGACAATGATTCGGCAAGTGTTACTGCAGGCTTTACTTATGCTCCCGAGGAGAATATACAGGCTGGAGATACTGTGTTCTTTACTAACACTTCATCTGAGGCAGTTAGTTATGAGTGGAGCTTTGGCGACAATGCAACTTCAACAGAAGCAAACCCACTTCATATCTACACCGAACCGGGAATTTATGATGTTACGCTGATTGCGGTGAATGGAGAGTTGAGTAATACGATCACTCATCAGGTAAATGTTGCTGCCGATTTAGGATTTATTATTAACTATGGTAGTTACAGTGGTGATAAATCAACGATTACGGCTTACAACAAATATACTGATGAGGTGGTTAACGAATATTACACTTCGGTAAATGGCGTAAGTATGGTCTCTAATGTGCAGTATGCATACAACTACAACGGTAATATTTACATGATGGGTAATAACTCCGATCAGGTATTTTGGGTTAACAGTAAAACCTTTGAACAAACTTCTAATGCAATCTCTGAAGGTATTGTTAAACCTCGTTACTGCGTTGGGAATGACGATTATCTGTATGTTTCTTGTTGGGGGGGCGATATCTGGAATGATGAGTCGTTGTCGTACATTGCAAAAATTGATCTTTCATCAAATACTGTTGAAAGCACCATTGCATTGCCTGGTGGTCCTGAAGGCCTGGAAATAGCAAATAATAAACTATTTGCTGCTTTAAATTACAAAGATAGTGTTGCTGTAATTGATTTAAACACCGAAGCGGTTTCGTATATTGAAACACCGGCTGTAAGTTCATATTTCTTAAAAGATGCAAATGAAAATTTATATGTTTCATTTGTGAGTACTTACAGCGATTATTCCGAATCAACCGGTCTGGGGTACATTAATACCGACACGAACGAGTTAGTGGATACATATGTCTTTCCCGGAGTTAGTACTTCGTATGTGAATCTACTGGTGTCTAACAACGATTTCTCAAAACTGTATTTAATGACTTCTGCCTACGATGCCAATTATAATCTGAGTGGAGCAGTGGTTGTTTTCGATGTGGAAACAAAATCATTTGATGCCAACAATCTTATTGAAAATGTTGCCGGAATAAATGGTTTGGCTTATTACAATGATAAGCTATTTACATTCGTGTCGGAAAGTGCAAGTGGCAATGGTAAAGTGGTTACCTATTCTCCTGATGGGACTCAATTAAGCGAGTACACAACAGGAATTTCACCATTCATGCTTTTAACGGTTGAATAAGCCATGAACAAACCAAAAATATTTTGCCTTAATCTGCTGTTGGCCTGTTTTATCGGATTATCGGCTTTTGCCAGCAACGGAGAAAAGGTTACTGTTGAAATAGATTTTGGATCGGGCAACCATCCAAAACTGAAAATCGAGACAAATTGGAAAGAAGGGCTTTCAGCTTTGGAAGCCCTCCAGTTTGTTGCGGAAGTAAAAACCCACCCCGTGGGGCAATATGTTTTTGTCGATGAAATTGATGGTGTAAAAGGCGAGCCGAACCAAAGTGTTTGGTACTACAAAATTAATGGCGAGCCTGCCAAAAAGATTGCTATCGACCAGCCTCTTGAAAGCGGAGATAAAATAACCTGGATTTATAAACAAGATGTTTGTAGTCCGAAGGAAGGTGAATAGCTAGACGAATATTTATAGCAGTTTTGCACTAAGTGCGGCACTCAAAGCACATGATAATGATTCTTACCCCTGGTCGCGTACCGGGGGTTTGATTTTTTGTAACTTTTGAAATTCAATTTTAAAGAATGGCACAAATTACATTTATAACAGGCGGTCAGCGTTCGGGTAAAAGCAGTTTTGCACAAAAAAGTGCTGAGGAAAATTCGGACGCACCGGTTTATCTGGCAACTGCCCATATATGGGACGAAGATTTTCATAACCGCGTTAAACGCCATCAGTCCGATCGCGGCGAACAATGGCAAACCATCGAGGAAGAGATTGAAATCAGTAAACATGATTTGGCCGGGAAAACAGTTATGCTTGATTGTATTACGCTGTGGCTGACCAATATTTTTTATCAGAACAACAACGATGTAGATGCCAGTCTTGAAATAGCCAAACGAGAGTGGGATAAATTTATCAATCAGGATATGACGCTTTTTGTGGTAAGCAACGAATTGGGAATGGGTGTTCATCCCGAAAATGAAATTGCCCGCAAGTTTGCCGATCTGCAGGGCTGGATGAACCAGTACATTGCCAAATCGGCAAACGAAGTAATTCTGATGGTTTCGGGAATACCTGTTCAAATCAAAGGAATTTCGAATGATGATTAACGAATTGAGATTTCAGAATCCTCTGCGTCCTGGCGCCTTTGCGAGAGAAATATTCTTCGAGTCTTCGTGTTCAAAAAAAAATCTGCTGTAATCAGCGAAATCCGCGAGAAACAAAATAAAAAACCAATAAAAATGACATTAAAAGATCAACTGCAACACAAAATCGATAACAAAACCAAACCTCTCGGATCGCTTGGTCTGCTTGAAGAACTGGCCTTGCAAATAGGTATGGTTCAAAACACGTTGTCGCCCAAAATTGAAAAACCAGCGCATCTGGTTTTTGCTGCCGATCATGGCCTGGCCGACGAAGGTATCAGCCCTTATCCAAAAGATGTAACCTGGCAAATGGTAATGAACTTTTGCGCAGGTGGTGCGTCCATCAACGTTTTTTGCCGTCAGAACGAGCTGGAACTGAAAGTTTACGATGTGGGTGTTGATTACGCTTTTCCGGCAGATCTTCCCGTGATTAACGCAAAAATTGCAAACGGAAGCCGTAACATGCGAAAAGAACCGGCCATGACCGTGGAAGAATGCCGCGCAGCAATGGAAGCCGGAGCAAAAGCAGTTCGTGAAGAGGCTGCTAAAGGGTGTAATACCATCGGTTGCGGCGAAATGGGAATTGGAAATACCTCACCTTCGTCGTTATTGATGCATAAATTTACCGGCCTTTCAATGGAAGATTGCACAGGCAGGGGCTCGGGTTTGAATGATGAGCAGGTTGATCGTAAAACCAGAATACTAAAAGAAATTGCCGCGAAATACAATCCGGGCACACCCGAAGAGATTCTGGCTACTTTCGGAGGCCTCGAAATTGCTGCCATGACGGGAGCTTACCTCGAAGCGAAAAAACAAAATATGCTTATCCTGATCGATGGTTTTATTGCTACAGCTGCTGTGCTTACGGCAATACAAATGGATCCTGCCGTAAAAGATAATTGTGTATTTTGCCATGGTTCCGACGAAAAAGGACATAAGCTGATGCTGGAGCACCTTGGGGCAAAACCGCTGCTGCAGTTGGGAATGCGACTGGGCGAAGGAACCGGAGTTGCCGTTGCGATGCCGCTGCTAAAATCGGCTGTTAATTTTCTGAATGAAATGAGCAGCATGGAAGATGCCGGTGTTAGTAACAAAGATTAAACTGATTGCTTGCTTGTAAACCTTGGTTGACAGGCGACCAACTAAGGTTGACAGAGAACCAACTAAGGTTGATAGAGAATCAACTAAGGTTGATAGAGAACCAACTAAGGTTGATGAAGAACCAACTAAGGTTGGTAGAAAACCAACCAAGGTTGATAGAAAACCAACCAAGGTTGATTATAAATCAACCAAAGATGATATTTAAACATCTAAGGTTGATAGGCAAACAACCATGGTAGAAAAAGAAATAACTAAGGTTGAAGGCAAATCAACCCGAATGATTTTAGCAGAAATAAGCAACAAATGAGAAACGAGATAAAAATATTCCTCACCGCCCTGATGTTTTACACCCGAATTCCGGTGGGGTATATTCACGGATGGTCGGAGAAGATGTTGAACAAATCAACGCGCTACTTTCCGGTAATCGGATGGATTGTCGGAGCCATTGGGGCATTGGTTTATTTTGCTTTTAGCGCTGTGCTGCCTGTTACGCTGGCAGTTGCACTTAGCATGGTAGCCACAATATTGTTAACCGGAGCATTTCATGAAGATGGTTTCGCCGATTTCTGCGATGGTTTTGGTGGCGGCTACACGCCCGAACGTATCCTGGAAATAATGAAAGACAGCCGGATAGGCACCTACGGAACTGTTGGACTATTGTCGGTTTTGGCGATAAAATTTCTGGCCTTATCGCATGTCGATGCCATTAGAATACCTTTCATTTTAATTGCCGGGCATGCATTAAGTCGTGTTTTTCCGGTGTTGCTCATCTACTCTTCGGTATATGCAAGGTTAGATGCAAGCAGTAAAACCAAACCTGTAGGGAAAGCCGATTCGTTATTTTCGTTGCTGTTTGCATTGGTTACTGGCGGATTGTCGTTGCTGTTTCTTGCCTGGCAGGAAACAATTCTGGTAGTTGCCGTTTTGCTCATCGTAACTTTTTATTTCCGAAATTATATTACACGCAAATTAGGCGGCTACACCGGCGATGTTTTGGGGGCTCTGCAGCAACTTTGCGAAGTGTTTTTTTATTTGTGTATCCTTTCCTGGCAGAATATAGCATGAAGATTTATGCGATCCGACATAGCAGCGTAAATGTAAAACCCGGAATTTGTTACGGGCAAACCGATGTTGATGTGGCCGAAACATTTTATGAAGAACAAAAACGCTTGTTACAGGATATTGAGCGGGTGAGTTTTGATGCCGTCTGGTCGAGCCCCTTGTTACGTTGCCGGAAACTGGCCGAGAGTCTTTTCCCTGATGAGGAAATCCATTTCGATCCGCGTTTGAAAGAACTGAATTTTGGCGACTGGGAGATGTTGCCCTGGGACGAAATATACACTCAAGCTGAAGGAAAAACCTGGATGGACAATTACCAGGCATTGCCAACAAAAAACGGCGAATCGTACCCGGAAATGGTAGCACGTGTTTCGGCAACTATCAATGAAATTAAAAGCATAAACGCTGAAAATATTGCCATAGTTGCCCATGCCGGAGTAATCCGAATATTAAAAAGTGTGATCGAAAATGTACCCATTTCACAACTCTTTGAAAATTTTAAACCGGCTTACGCCAGTGTTACCGTATTCGATATAGATAAACATGACTAGAACAAAAACATACCGCCCGATAATGTTTGTCGGCACCGGCTCCGATGTGGGGAAAAGTGTTGTTAATGCAGGTTTTTGCCGTATTTTTAAGCAGGATGGATTACGTCCGGCTCCGTTTAAAGCGCAAAACATGTCGCTGAATAGTTTCCCTACACCCGACGGTTTGGAGATCGGTCGTGCACAGGCTGTTCAGGCTGAGGCGTGTGGCATTGATTGCCGTGTGGAGATGAATCCGGTGCTGCTAAAACCTACCAGTTACATGGATTCGCAAATTGTGCTGAATGGCAAACCCTGGGCCAACAAATCGGCAAAAGCATATTTTAACGAAACCGACCGCGATTTTCTGTTCAACGAAGCAATGAATGCTTTTTCGCGACTGGAGAATGAATTTAATCCGATTGTTGTGGAGGGTGCAGGAAGTATCTCCGAGGTAAACTTGTGGAAAAAAGACATTACGAATATGCGGGTGGCTGTGGAGAAAAATGCGGCCACTTATCTGATTGCTGATATTGATAAAGGCGGTGTGTTCGGGAGTGTTTACGGTACCATGATGCTGTTGCCGGAGCAGGAGCGAAAACTGGTGAAAGGCATAATCATCAATAAATTCAGGGGCGATATTACCTTGTTTGAAGATGGTGCAAAAAAGCTGGAGGAACTTTGTGGTGTGCCGGTTGTGGGCATAATTCCGCATTTTCACGACATCTATATTGATGATGAGGATTCGGTGGTGGTCGACAAAAAGCAGTTTATAGCCGTTGAAGGAAAAACAAATATTGCCGTTGTATTGCTGCGGCACATGTCAAACTTCACCGACTTTAATTTCCTGGAAAAACTACCGGAAGTGAACCTGTTTTATGCGGCATTGCCAGAAGATATCGATGAGGCCGATATTGTGCTATTACCCGGCTCAAAGAATACCATTTCCGATATGTTGTTTCTGCAAAAGCAGGGAATGGCAATGGCGGTGAAAAAGGCACACGAACAGGGAAAAGCTGTTTACGGTATTTGTGGCGGTTTTCAAATGATGGGCGAGTGGATTGCTGATCCGCATCATGTGGAAGGGCAGATTGAAAAAGTTCCGGGTTTGGGAATTTTGCCTGTTGAAACGATTCTCACGGAAGAGAAGGTGACGGAACAATGTACTTTTACTTTTCAGAACAGTGAGGAAGGAAAGGGCTACGAAATTCATATGGGTGAAACAATTGCAAAACACGAAAGCTCGGCTTGTATGGTAAACGGCCAAAAGAAGGATGGTTATTACCTGAATGAACGAACCTGGGGAACATACATACATGGCATTTTTGATAATATCAGCGTGGTTAACCGGATTTTAAAAGAGTCGGGGAAACAGCTGGCAACCCAAATGGATTTTCAACAGTTTAAAGAAACGCAATACGACAAACTGGCACAGCTAATCAGGGAAAATGTTGATATGGAATACATTTATAAATCCATGGAAATTGAATGAACAACTTTCTATAATTATTCCGCTGCTGGCGGGTTTTGTACTCGACTGCCTGGTTGGCGATCCGCATTTTCTGCCACACCCAATCCGTTTGTTTGGCAAGGCAATTTCCGAAGGAGAAGCTAAACTGAACCGGGGCAAAAACAGAAAGATAAAAGGAGCACTTCTGGCTTTCTGTCTGATTTTTACCACTTACTTTATTTTTAAACTGGGTTTAACGGTTTTATCCGCCTATCAAAACCTGTACTTTGTTGTTTCTGGCGTTTTGGTTTTCTATGGATTAGCCAACCGCTCGCTTATTCAGGAAGCTCTGCGTGTAATACTAAAATTGGAGAAGGAAGGATTGGAAGCCGGCCGCCGACAATTATCTATGATCGTTGGCCGCGAAACAGCAGCGTTAAACGAAAACCAGATAAGAACAGCAGTTTTGGAGACACTGGCCGAAAACCTCAGCGATGGGGTAATTGCTCCGCTGTTTTTTTATTTCATCGGCGGAGTGCCTGCAATGCTGGCCTATAAAATGGCCAATACCCTCGATTCGATGATCGGCTATAAAAGCGAACGATACAAAGATTTTGGTTTTTTTGCCGCAAAGCTCGACGATGTGTTGAATTTTATTCCCGCACGACTTACTGCGATTTTAATGGCTGCAGTTAGTTTTAACTTCCGGGCCATTAAATTCATCGTTAAATACGGCAGGAAACATTCCAGTCCAAATGCAGGATACCCGGAAGCTGCCCTGGCCGGTATACTCAATTGTCGTTTTGGAGGGCCAAACCGTTATCACGGAAAACTGGTTGAAAAGCCTTTTATTGGCGAAAATCCGAGGCCGGTATATTCAAAGGATGTTTACAAGGCTTGTTTAATCAACTTAGCAGTAACGCTTGTGTTTATTGGAATTATTGTGCTTTGGTGGGTATAAACAAAAAAAAGGACGGGTCAACACCCATCCTTTTCACTAACTAAACCAATAAAACTAATCAAACCTAAACTTATGAACTAAACTTGTATGACAAATGTACGATGAAAATGTGAATCGGAGGTTATCCAAATGTTAAAAAATGTGTTCTATAACATATATTTAATCTATTACTGCTTTGGGAAAATCTATGAGGAGGTTTGCGATCGGTGCTGAATGTCTTGGTTAATCTACTGTTTGGGATGAAAAATAAAAAAGGACGGGTCAACACCCATCCTTTTCACTAACTAAACCAATAAAACTAATCAAACCTAAACTTATGAACTAAAACTTATAGTACAAATGTAAGGTCTTTCTTCGAAACAAAAGTTAATCTAATGTTAAGTTGTCGAATAGCGTATTGTTATTATTTATGAGCGATAAATGTAATCTATCGTTTAAATATTACAATGAGATGTTAAAATGTAATTTAAAATACGTAATAGGTGGCAAAAAGATATGTTGGAATTCATTTGTGGTCATAAAAAAAGGACGGGTCAGCACCCATCCTTTTCACTAACTAAACCAATAAAACTAATCAAACCTAAACTTATGAACTAAACTTGTACTACAAATGTACGGCGAATAAGGCGAAGGGAGGTTAATGCAATGTTAAAATGCCACACGATAACATATTTTAACTTTATGGATCATCAATCGTATTGAAGGGGATTGTTTATTTATGTTTTTTATTTGTCAGAATATCAGTGTTTAACGTCGGTTGTGGCCTGTGGAAATACTTTCAAAACCAGGTTTTTGCGAACGCGTTTGTGTTATTTCCGATGTTAAATACGTATTAAGAACCTGGAAAATGTCCCAATTTTCAACTAATGAAGTATCCAAGAAATTAGGAATTTACTTAACACACGATCATCTTTCTATAATTTCTGAAACAGATATTTTTTCAAAATATAATTCTGTAGGAATTTAAACTGATCAAAATATGTTCTGTGGAAAATTGGCTAAATGTGAAAATCAGTTCGCTGATAGATGAAATGTGAAGAGTGGGTGACTACCAGGTGCTATTGGAGTCTGGTTGGTATAAACTAAAAAAGGACGGGTCAACACCCATCCTTTTCACTAACTAAACCAATAAAACTAATCAAACCTAAACTTATGAACTAAAACTTATACTACAAAGATAAGGTGCGTATGTGAACCGGAGGTTACCCGAATGTTAAAAAATGTGTTTTATAACATATTTTAATTCTATGCGAACTTAAAGAAAATTTATCGGGTGAATTTATATATGGAAAATAATGCGGTGGAAGAGACAGTTTCAGAAATAAGCCATAAAAAAAGGATGAGTCAACACTCATCCTTTCCACTAACTAAACCAATAAAACTAATCAAACCTAAACTTATGAACTAAAACTTATGCTGCAAAGATATGCTGAAAAACATGTTCTGGCATCTAAATGAATCTAAAATCGTCTAAAAAGACAGATATTTTAACAAACGCTTAAGCTTTGGAAAAAATTTTAGAAACAATTGCATAAAAAAGCCCGCTACAAGTTGCAACGGGCTTCACTATTTTATGGTTAATACGTTTTATTGATCGTCTGGTTTGCTTTTATCTTCATCGGCAATCGACTCACGCATAGTGGTATCGGCCATTATGTTTTTGTATTTCATGTAATCCATAATTCCAAGGTTTCCACTGCGGAAGGCCTCAGAAATTGCCAGTGGTACCTGAACTTCAGCTTCAATAACCTTGGCTCTCATTTCCTGTGCTGTAGCTTTATTTTCCTGCTCCAGCGCAATTGCCATAGCACGGCGTTCTTCTGCCTTAGCCTGGGCAATATTCTTGTCTGCCTCAGCCTGGTCCATCTGAAGCACTGCTCCAATGTTTTTACCTATGTCGATGTCGGCAATATCAATCGATAGTATTTCAAATGCTGTTCCTGCATCCAACCCTTTTTCAAGCACTACACGCGAAATAAAATCAGGATTTTCCAACACCGCTTTGTGCGAGTGTGATGAACCGATCGACGAAACAATTCCTTCACCTACGCGGGCGAGTACTGTTTCTTCTCCGGCTCCTCCAACCAATTGTTTAATGTTTGCCCGAACGGTTACCCTGGCTTTTGCAATTAGCTGAATACCATCTTTTGAAACTGCAGTTACAGGAGGAGTATTAATTACTTTCGGATTTACCGACATTTGTACGGCTTCAAAAACATCGCGACCTGCAAGGTCAATGGCGGTTGCCATATTAAAAGGCAGTTCAATGTTTGCCTTTGCGGCAGATACCAATGCATGAACTACTCTTGCTACGTGACCACCGGCCAGGTAATGTGCTTCCAAAGCATCGCGACTTAATTCAACATCGGCTTTTGCTCCTTCAATCATTGCACGAACAATTACTCCCGGAGGTACTTTACGGAAACGCATTAAGAATAACTGCAGGAGTGAAATTCGTACTCCAGATACCAACGCTGAAAACCATAATCCTATTGGGATAAAATAGAGGATTATAAAAAGTAATACGATTGCCCCGATTATTAATCCCCAGGCGCCTACTGCTTCTACTATCATGTTTTATTTATTTAAAGGTTCAACTATAATTTTATTGGATTCAATTTTCAAAACTCTGATTTCGGTATTGTGGTCGATGAAAGCACCGGTTGATTGGGCTTCCACAATTTCGCCATTTACTTTTACTTTTCCCATTGGTGCTAATCTTCCAATCGATTTGCCGGTTTCGCCCACTACAATTTTCTCCCTGTTAATCAGGTCAACTTTTCCAACAATGTTCTTTTCCAGAATCATTTTTTTTCCTGTCCGCGATTTAAAAAAGTAGTAAATCATAGCAGGTGCAAGAATAAGGACTGTGGCCAGTGTAATAAAACCGACAAGTGTTCCGTATTCGGCAAATGCCACGTACACTGCTCCTCCTAAAAGAAGAAACCCGCCAATTCCGGCGATGGTAACTCCCGGGATCACTGCAAACTCAATCAGAAGTAACAGCAGGCCGAGAAGAATTAATAGAATAATAGCAAGAATGCTCATATGTTTTAGTCAATAGTTGCGTTTAATTCACGTTCGATCAATGCATCTTTCAGTGGCTTTAGTGCATCAAAAGCTCCTTTTTTTACATCGCATTTGCCTTTGTAATGCACCAGCATTGTACATTGTGTAGCCTGCTCGTAACCATGTTT
>NZ_JBFHGM010000074.1:0-19293 GCF_041583095.1 Draconibacterium sp. | reverse complement strand
GCCGTTTGAGTTTCGTCCGGGAGAACCATCTGGCTTCGATCTGCTTTCTTCGCCGGACGATTTCCTTTTGGTTATTTCATCCCGGCGCTAGGCACCGGGTTATTCACATTAGACGCTTCCAGCGTCATAAAAACTTGCAATTGCAACATTGCAGGTCAATAAACTCGTCTTAACTTTGTAATTCAGTTCAGTATCCCGAAGGGATAAAATGTGACTAACCCCGGGTGAAACCCGGGGTTGATGTGCGGTAATTTAAAGGCGCAATCAGTAAGCTATTCATCGCACAATTGTTGTGTGCGCCTTGTAATCCGGCCATTTTTATGAAATGCTGTTAACAGACTTTCCTTTCATCCCTGTTGGTGATTCCATAAATCATGAATGTTTTTTATTGATCAGGCTTTTCCATTTGCTTAATAAGGTACCGTATCCTTATCTTTGAATAAAGATTAAAAGCATGAGTAAAAGTAAACAAGTTGAGCTGATAAATTCGATTCCTAAAGCCGAATTGCATGTACATATTGAAGGCACTTTTGAGCCGGAACTGATGTTTACCATTGCCGAAAGGAATGATATTCGGTTAAAATATAAATCAGTTGATGAGCTGCATGCGGCCTATCAATTCAATAACCTCCAGGAATTTTTGGATCTTTATTATGCAGGTGCGTATGTTTTGCTTTATGAGCGGGATTTCTACGATCTTACCTTAGCTTATCTGAAAAAGTGCTACGAAGATAAGGTGGTACATACCGAAATCTTTTTCGATCCGCAAACACACACCCAGCGCGGCGTTCCGTTTGAAAATATAATAAACGGCATTTTACAGGCCTGTATCGATGTCCGTAATGAGTGGGGCATAACTTACCGCCTTATTCCAAATTTTTTGCGTCACCTGAGTGAGGAGGATGCCATCAAGACGTTTAAGGAGTCGTTGCAGTTTGGCGAGTTATTTACAGCTTATGGACTCGATTCCAGCGAAAAAGGTCATCCACCGGCCAAGTTTAAAAAGGTGTTCGAAATGGTACGTGCCGAAGGATTCTTAACAGTTGCTCATGCCGGCGAAGAAGGACCTGCACAAAATGTTTGGGATGCAATAAATATGCTAAAGGTAGCGCGTATCGACCATGGAGTGCGTTCGATCGATGATCCCGAATTACTGAATGAACTGGCGCGTATTGAAATGCCGTTAACAGTTTGTCCGCTGTCGAACCTGAAGCTGAAAGTGGTGAATGATATGGTAGATCACCCTCTAAAAAAGCTTCTGGATCATAACATTGTTGCTACCGTTAACTCCGACGATCCGGCCTATTTTGGTGGTTATATGAATGCTAATTTCGTGTCAGTTGCTGAGACGCTTAATCTTTCAAGCGATGATATCGTAAAACTTGCAGCTAATTCGTTCAAAGCCAGTTTTCTTGCAGATGAAGAGAAGCAAAAGTGGCTGAATGAAATTGCTAAGTTAGAAATCTAACCAGGAATGGTGATTATGGCTGTATTTAAAAGTATTCACCCTTCGACTCCGCTCAGGGTGACTGTCAGTCTGAGCGGAGTCGAAGACTGATTTCATGTCTTTGTGGCTTCGTGGTTTTCCTACCGGTTATCAATCGTCTCCGGATTCAAATCATGATTCTGCATACGAAACCAGGCCATCTCTTCGTATTTCGTCCCCGGTTTTCCGTAGTTTGAAAACGGATCGATGCTAAGGCCACCACGTGGCAAAAATTTTCCCCAAACTTCAATGTACTTTGGATTCATCAAAGCAATCAGATCCTTCATTATAATATTGATACAATCCTCGTGAAAAGCGCCGTGGTTACGGAAACTAAACAGATAAAGTTTAAGGCTTTTGCTTTCTACCAGCTTTTCATCAGGAATATAGCTGAGGTAAATGGTAGCAAAATCGGGCTGCCCGGTAATGGGGCACAGACTGGTAAATTCGGGGCAGTTGAATTTTACCCAATAATCATTTTCAGGGTGTTTATTATCAAACGATTCCAATATATCAGGACGATAGTTAAAATCGTAATTCGTTTCGTTTCCCAGGTGTTTTAATTCGCTCATTGTTCTGTTATTTGTTGTCACACTGAGCGGAGTCGAAGTGTGCTATTCAGTCTTCGACTCCGCTCAGATTGACAGGTATTATTCCTTCAATCTCTTAATCCTTCTCTCCTTCAAATATTTTTCAAGCCCTTTATTCCGCAGCTCACAAGCCGGGCACTCGCCGCATCCTTTTCCCTTAACGCCATTGTAGCAGGTAACAGTTTCGTTTTGTACCAAATCAAAAACTCCAAGCTCATCGGCCAGTTGCCATATCTCGCTTTTGTTCTTCCACATCAGTGGTGTATGAATCTGATACGGATAATCCATCGACAGGTTCAGTGTTTCATTCAGCGACACGATAAAATCGTTCCGGCAATCGGGGTAGCCGCTAAAATCGGACTGACCCACACCCGTAACCAGATGGTGTATGTTATTCACTTTGGCAAAAATAGCAGCGTAGGTTAAAAACAACATATTCCGGCCTTCCACCAGCGTGTTGGGTGGCGTGTCTTCCGGTTTATTACGATCTACCTGCATGCTGTGGTGCGTTAATGAATTCCGGCTGAGTTGCGAGATCAGATCCATTGGAAAAACCTGCAAAGGTACACCGGCTTTTGCGGCAATTGTTTTTGCCGATTCCAGTTCAATGGCATGGCGCTGACCGTAGTTAAATGCAATGGCATAAACCTCGTCGAATTCGCGTTTGGCCCAAAACAGGCAGGTGGTAGAGTCCTGACCACCTGAAAAGACCACCAGTGCTTTTTTCTTGTCTGTAAAAGTCATTTTGCCTAAAGTGTATTAAAGCATTCTTGCATTAAAGCATTTCTGCATTCATAAATCAATCCCTCAGTTTTTCAGTCCCTCAGTCCTTCAAACTTCAATTTGAATGGGTTATACGAAACCTGGTAGTCATAGGTATCAATACCTTCCACTTTTTTCACTTTGCCAACCACCCAAATGGTAAGCGGAAGAACGGCAATTTCGTACACGGTTTTGATAATTGCCTGCGTTACGATCATGGTTAGTAGTGCGTTAACAGGAAAGATTCCGGCAAAAGCAATGGTAATAAAAATGGCCGAATCAGCTCCTTCTCCAACAAGTGTCGAAACAACTGCACGCAGCGAAAATCCTTTTCCTTTGGTAAGCACTTTGAATTTGCTCATTACATACGCATTCAGAAACGAGCCCATCAGATAGGCCAGCATACTGGCCGCTACAATACGCGGTGTACTGCCCAAAACGGTTGCAAAGGCATCCTGGTTTTCCCAGAAAGGTGCGGCATTTACCAAAATTGCCAGTGTAAAGAACAGTACGGCGAGCACATTTACTCCAAATCCTGCCCAAATAATGAGGCGGGTTTTTTGGTAACCCCACACTTCAACCAGCACATCGTTAATAATATATGCCAATGGGAAGATCAATACTCCGGCCGGGGCTGACCACGGACCGATCATCATAATTTTTGAAGCAAGAATGTTGGAAATCAATAAGCAGGTGGCGAAAAGAATACCTGCAAGCATAAACAGAACGGATACTTTATTCTTCATTTCTCTTGTTTTTTACGTGGTTATCAAGAACACGTGGTTAATACGCCGCGAAGATATAAAAAATTCAATATCAGAAAACGAGGGTTTTTTATTTTGGGAATAATGAAGCTCTAACAGGATGGGGTAGAAGCAGATCCTTTACCCCTTTGGCTGTCGCCATTTCCCCTCGGAAGGGGAAACAGCTTTGAAAAACTTTAGCAGATTATTTTACAGGTCCGGCTCAGAGCATGCTCCCCTTGCAAGGGGAGCTCCCGTAGGCTGACGGGTGAGGGGTAGGGGAAGAATGACCGAAGCAATCCCCAAAAGAGAATAGTTACCCTATTCACGAACCAAATACATTGTTTAGTGTTTTATATGCATGGTTAAACAAAAAATGTATAAAAAAACAATAGTTCAACACAGCTGGTATGTTTCGCTAATTCTGCTTAGCTTTATAATAAGCGGTTTGTTAACCGGCTGTTCAGGGCAAAAGCAAATGATAGACAATAGTGTGGTGAAGGAACTGGATCTCCAAAAGTACCTGGGAACATGGTACGAAATTGCCCGTTACGATCATCGCTTTGAGCGCGGAATGGTGGGCGTTACTGCTAATTACTCTTTGCGCCCCGACGGTAAAATTAAAGTAGTAAACAGCGGTTTCGAAAATACGCTGGATGGTGAATATTCTGAAGCGATAGGAAAAGCAAAAATTCCCGATCCGGAAAATGAACCGGCTAAACTAAAGGTCTCCTTTTTCTGGATATTCTATGGCGATTATTATGTGCTGGAGCTGGATGAGGATTACCAGTGGGCCGTGATTGGCAGTAGTACAGATAAATATTTGTGGATATTAAACCGTACTCCGCAAATGGCACCTGCAGTGTACAACGATTTGTTGAAGCGAATTGCAGATCGGGGATACGATACTTCAGCATTGATAAAAGTAAAACAAAAAGAAAACAGTTAAAGAGATGGCATTCTATCAATTTAAACGCGAACAATTTATAAAAAGCAGCATCAGCGAGGTGTGGGATTTTATATCCAGGCCGCAAAATCTGAAACGTATTACACCTTCTTACATG
Organism: Draconibacterium sp.; assembly: GCF_041583095.1. Lineage (NCBI taxonomy): Bacteria > Pseudomonadati > Bacteroidota > Bacteroidia > Marinilabiliales > Prolixibacteraceae > Draconibacterium > Draconibacterium sp. The sequence goes on along the minus strand of NZ_JBFHGM010000074.1, from coordinate 14,648 downwards.
GGTTTTGATATTCGCACATCCGATTTACCCAATGTAGCTTACGAAGGGATGATCATCGCATACACGGTGCGGCCATTGTTGGGAATTCCAACTACCTGGGTAACCGAAATTACACATGTGGAACCGCAAAAATATTTTGTTGATGAGCAACGTGTTGGTCCATATAAACTCTGGCATCACGAACATCATATTGAGGCAGTTAAGGACGGTGTGTTAATGAAAGACATTGTGAGCTACAGTCCGCCGCTGGGTGTTCTTGGGCAGCTGGCCAATACACTGCTTATTAGCAAAAAACTGGAGGCGATTTTTGATTACCGAACAAAGGCTTTTGAGGAGATATTTCCGGGATAGATTGTGTTAAGAACCGAAATCTTCCAGGTAACAATCCGTTTTGCACTCCGACAATAATTCCTTAAATTATACCAATTGTTTTGAGAGTGAGCCTAAAGCGAAACTCTGAGATTATAATGGTTAATGTCGATAGTAAAGAGAAGAATCTTTGGGAATAAATGAAGCAAGGGTTCAGTTCAATTTTTAATCGGTATTATTCATCAGAAAATGTGTTGCTGATGCTGAAATTTTACATTCTAACCACTTTTATTTTCCTGTTTTTCACCTCGCCTTTGTTTGCCGGTGCGACATTTGTGCAACAGGATACCACACATACCGACACTACGCTGGTCGACCAGTTTCTGGGTTTGTTTCAGGAAAGCGATCTCGACCGGATTCCTGAAATCAAACGTTCGCGGAGGCAGCAGGTGGATGCACTGTTAAAATCCATACTGGAAGAACCCGGCAAGCTGCAGTTTAGCGGAGTGGCAACAGCATCGTTACAGGCACCGCTTGAAAATGAAACGGTATGGAAAGGGGTTGGCACGTTTGATATTTTTGCTTTTGTAAGTTTTGGGCCGTCGGCACTGTTGTTTTTCGACCTGGAAGCCGGAGGAGGAAAAGGCCCGGATGCTCTTATTCCTAATGTTTCGGTGTTGAATGCCGATGCGGGTGGTGGCGATGGTATAGGCGAGAAACTCATCGTATTGGAAGCCTGGACCGAATTTAAAATGTTGAAAGATATTTTCACAGTTACTTTTGGGAAGCTGGATCCAACAAACTATTTCGATAATAACCTGCATGCCAACGATGAAACCTCACAATTTATCAGCGGGGTGTTTGTTAATAACCCGGTTTTGCCGGTGGGAGTCAACAGTCCGGGAATTCGTTTTCGCACCACATTCGTAAAACGTTTTTATATTCAGTACGGGCATTTTATGGCCAACCCGCAGGAAGAGAATATTATGAAAAATCATCTGAAACTATTGGAAACAGGTATTAAGCTTTTTGCAGAAAGCGGATGGGAGGCCAATTTCAGAGTGTTCGGTCATGAACAACCTTTGGCCGGCGATAGTCGGGGATTTGGTATTTCTTTCGACCAGTTGATTGCCAACCACTTCACCATTTTTGGGCGTTATGGTGCCAACAGTAAGGAACTGGCCCAATGGCAAGGCATAAAAAATGCCTGGAGTGGAGGTGTTGGTTTCCGGCAATATATTATGAATCGTGAGCTCAAAGTCGGGCTGGCCTATGCCGAAACGCAAACAACAGCTTACGAAAATCCCGAGCAAATGGCCGAATTCTATTTCAGTACCCAACTCAATCGGTGGGTATTTATCTCGCCTCATGTGCAGTGGATTAAAACCTGGCGCTCCGAAGATTCTGAGCATTTTCTTGCAGGGCTACGAATTAATTTGAGCTACTAAAATTGTAAGCAGGAAAATATTTCACCGGACGGCAAACAAAAAGAAACTAAAAGGTCTTAAAATATATTAAGAAGGTTCTCGTTTTGTAAATACACAACAGTCATAATAAAATTAAAATTTATGAAAACAGGAAAAAGATTAGTTTTTGCACTGGCCCTGATGACGGCCATTTTTGTATCCTGCAGCGACGATGAGGATATGATTAACGACGGCGAATCGTTATTTGGTGTGCGTATTGAAGCGCTGAATACAGAATTTAGTTTACCGGTTCAGACTTCAATGAAATCTGTAACAATAGACGCTGAATCCATTGCCTGGGATTCGGCACACCTGGTGGTTTCCAGCATTAAGTTCGAGGCGGAATTAAAAAGTGTGGTTACCGGCGAAGACTCGATTGAAATTGAATACAAATGGTATGGCCCTCAGATGGTTGACCTGTTGAACAACGAACTTACCATGGGTAATTTTGTGCTTCAGCCGGGGTATTACGACGAAATTGAACTAAAAGTAAGCGGATTACAGGAAAATGCCGGCGACGACCCCGTGTTCTACCTTGCTGGAACTTATACCAACGACACCGGAACGACGCCAATTCTAGTGATGGTGAATCACGATGTATATTTTAAAACCGAAAAAGAAAACGTGGAAGTCACCGAAGAGGAAATCGATTTTACCTCAATCATTCAGCTTTATTTGGATGAACTGATGGCTGATGTGGATGTGCCCGATCTTGATAATGCAGCGTTGGTAGAGGGTGTGTTGCTGATATCATCTGATCACAATACCGGAATTTATCAAACCATTATCGGTAACCTGGAGCACGATCATCGCACGCATTACAAACACAAACATCACGACGATGACGATGAGCATGATGGTTATGATGATGATCACGACGGTCATGACGATGATTAAGGAATTATTCCAAAAAAAAGACGCCTGAAGAAATTTCCGCTTCAGGCGTCTTTTTTTCTGAAAGTCCTCATCTTTTTATGTGTATTGCCGTTTGAGTTTCGTCCGGGAGCACCATCTGGCTTCGATCTGCTTTCTTTGCAAGACGATTTCCCTTTGGTCATTTCATCCCGGCGCTACGCACCGGGTTATTCACATTCGACGCTTCCAGTGTCATAAAAAACTTGCAATTCCTACATTGCAGGTCTATAAACTCGCCTTAATTTTGTGATTCAGTTCAATATCCCGAAGGGATAAAATGTGACTAACCTCGGGTGAAACCCGGGGTTGGTGTGCGGTAATTTAAAGGCGCAATCAGTAAGCGATTCAACGCACAATCGTTTAATGCGCCTTGTAATCTGTCCATTTTTATGAAATGTAGTCAACAGGACTCACTTCCATCTCTGTTGGTGAGAATTGGGAATCATGCATGTTCATTTTATTCTGTCCACCCCGGATCGTATTTCAATTTGAATTCCCGAATCAGGTTAAAACCAAAATACAGGTTTCCATCGCCCCAACTACCGGTACTGTTGGTATAAACAGCCTGGTGAAACATCCTGTTGTTGTTCGATAAAACCAGTTGAAACAGGTGTCCTCCGGTGTCGAGGTCAACACCTAACGAAAGCGCATTGTCTCCCATAATATCTGAATTGAACGGAGCCAGGTATTCCAGGTTTGCAGATACTTTTTTAGAGATTCGAACCGAAGCTGCCGTTCCGAGTGTAAATACAGAAAGGTTTTCCCCAACATCATACAGATACCCGGTTTCTAAAAAGCCCGGCGAAAGATGCAAGGCAAATATGCCCATGGTTTTTGAGAGATGAAGTTGTGCATTCCACGACAATTTATCCGAAAAGTTGTCTGATGCTTCAGGGAAATAATCGCGAATTGTAGGTACAGAACTTCCAACACTTAACACTGCCGAAAAAGGAAAATCACTCTTTTGCTGAACCAACCGGTATTTCGCAAAAGCGTCGTAAGTTTTTAACCACGTACTGCGCCCCACACCAAGGTTAAAGTTATCGCCAAAGCCATACTCAAAACCCAGTCGCATAGAGGCAACATCAAGGCCAAATAATTCGTAAAGACCGCCGCTGATGTCGCCAAAACGGTGTTGGATCAGCAGTCGTAATTCACCGTCACCCGTCAGGTTGGCCGACTGGCCGTTTACAATACGCGTTCCCTGGAAAGCATTTTCAATCCCATTCTCTTCTTCCTGTCCCGAAACTGCACACGTAAGAATTACATGAAGCAGTAAAAACAAACTAATTCTTTTCATATTATTCGTTTAGCGTTTAATTTATTTTCTGATTTACAACCTGTCGTCATCCTATAGATAGATAATTAAATCCCTTGTGGTAACTTGGTTTCACTATCCTTTAGTCAATTGTGCACGCTGGTTTTGTAATAACGATTGTCCCTGAACCTTTCCTGCTATTGTAAACAAGTGAAAGGTATAAAGTGTTGAGAGTTATCATTTTTAGTTAACACTATTCTTGTTTTTCAAGCGTATCTTTCAACCATTTATTGGTCACACTTTTAGGCCGTATAATTGGTTGATTCAATCCCAGGGCAAGAACACTTTGGGCACAAAATCCAAGAACCCGGGAAAGGCCGAATAATACGGTATAAAAACTGTATTTTTTAATTCCGTAATGATAAAGCAGCGAACCGGAAATAGCATCTACGTTGGGATATGGATTGGCTACTTTTCCTCCTTTATAATCTTTTAAAATGTTGGGTACCACATAGTATAGTTTTTTTACGGTTTGCAGGTAAGCAGAATTGGGGCAGTACTTATTTCCAAATTCCATAAATGCTGAGAAGCGCGGATCGGTAATCCGAAGCACAGCATGTCCGTATCCCGGTATAACTCTTCCGTTTTCCAGTTCGTTATTGATGTAGGCGGTAATATCGTCGGTTGTTGGCGAATCGCCCAATTGAGCGTGAATACCTTGAATAAACTGCAGACATACCTGGTTTGCCAGTCCGTGTAATGGTCCGGCCAGTCCGTTAAGCCCGGCCGATGCCGCATAATAAATATTTGAAAGTGCAGAGTTCACTACCCTCGAGGTAAAGGCACTTACGTTTCCGCCCTCGTGGTCGCAGTGCAAAACCAAATAGAGCCTTAACAACTCTGAAAATGAACGCTCGGAATTTACACCTAACATTTGAGCAAGGTTGTTGCTCCAGTCGAGCCTCGGGCTGTAATCTATAGGCTGCTTTCCCAACAAATGAATACGATAAATAGCAGCGGCAATTGTCGGTAGTTTTGATAAAAGATTCAACGAATCTTCAAGGGTATATTCCCAGTACTGCGCTTTGGTCATTTCCGGAGTGCCGTAGTTTTGTTTAAATACCGACCGCCCTTCCATGGCCAGAATACACATGCTAAATAGGGTCATGGGGTGCATTTTTTTTGGCAGACTGCGAATAAACGACCACATAAACTTCGGAAGTTTCGATCTGGCGTTGATTTCTTCCCGCAATTCCGCCATTTCATCGTGATCGGGAAATTTTCCGGCACAGAGCAAATAAAATATTTCTTCAGGAAGTCGGTCTTCAAATTCCGGAATTGAATATTCGCTGATAAACAATCCTTTGTAAGGATCAACAAAAGATGTATTACACACCAGTGAAGTCATTCCCCGCATGCCACCCAGCAACTGTTTTACTTTAATTTCTCCAATCGTAGTATCTGCATGGTTTTTCAGAATATCGGTAATTTCCCCACCCAGAATTTCCTTTCGCTTGTTTACATTCTTTTTCAATAGTTCCATGGCTTACAATTTATCGACGAAAGTTTAGGCCACTCAATGAGCAGCCTAATCTTGCTGTCCGTTACATATTTATTTACTGAGATTTAAACGATATGGTTTCACATTCTGGCTTACTTGTAATCGTATACTCTTACATTAAAATCGGATAGAAATAGGAGCCTGCTTCAGATGAAGAAACGCTGTAGTAAAAAATTAAATAAAAAGGCCGGGGCTGTATAATTAAAATGAATACAGCCCCGGTATATAGAGATTCAATCTATTCAATAATAACTTGCTTCACTTCACTATGCATTCCATTGTGGAAATCCAGAAATTCTTCCTGACCGCCATAAATTTCCCATACTAACTTCCGATTAAGTTTTGTCTTATTTTGACCGGATAAAGCATTATAGGAACTGAAGAAATAGGTTTTGAAATTATTGGAAAGGCCATGTTTATCAGAATTATAATGAGTATAAAAGATCAAATATTCCAAGTATTCATGTTGGTCAATTTCTAATCTTTTGAATTTTGGGTCAAATAGGTTACTAACTCTGTTTTCCTGTTTATTTATAGCCATTGCATAGCTTGTAAATAATCGTCCTAGTTGTTTACTGGCAAGTTTCCCAATCTCCTCTTCATTTTGAAGTAAAGGCCGGGGCTGTATTTTCGATTCAGATACAGCCCCGGCCTCTACCTCATCTTTAATTTTTACTATTATGTGAAAATGATTGGGCAACAAGCAGTATGCAAGAATATCCATATAGTGCATTAGGTATCTTTCAATTAGCAAGAGGAAATAATGATAGTTTGGAGTTGTGAAAAAGATCTTTTCCCGATTGATTCCGCGGTTAAACAGATGGTAATAACCACCTCCCAAAAGTGGTGTCTTTGTTTTTATTGAAGGCATAATACCATGAAGATAAGCATTATATAAATTTTTGAAAGAGATTGGAGATAAACTTAACGGCCGGGGCTGTATATTTTAAATGAATACAGCCCCGGCCGTTATTTCAGAGTAGTGGTGGAATTACCAAATTTGCTTGGTTATTGCTCAAAATTCAACGACCAATCGGGTTGGAACCAACCTGTTACCACTTCCATTTTGCGGAGGTGTGGTTGTATATTGCCCCATAACTCGCTTAGTTTTTCTGAATGATTTTCCTGAAGTGTTGATTCCAGTTTGCGCATCGACAGCGGGTTCTCAGCCCGGTCCATAACGATCCAGCATGGCGAGTCGTAGCCCATGGAAACGGTATAGACGTCCCATTCCCAAGTCTCGTCTATGCTATCGAAAAAGTCAATGTATTGTTTTATAGCGTCTGCCATTTCTTTATCATGGCCGGATTTTAAATAGAAAAAGGTCCATTCGCAATACTTGTTGTCTGTTGTTTGACCGGCATAGTCGGCGGTGTGGTACGACAGGTCTTTATTCCAGTGAATAATCGTTTCGCGCGTAGTAGAAAGATCTCTGAATTTTTTGCTGGCATCGTAACCGCTGTCTTTCATTTTAGTGGTTAATTCGCCAACTTTTGCAAACACCTGGTCCAAAGCTGCAAAATTCTCGAAAGGTACTACCCAGTAAAATGAACTGACATCGGTGCTGTAAGTATACACCGGGACATCAAATTCAAATTTTTTCCACAGTTCAATTGCCTCCTGTTGAGCTTTGTTAAACGATGGCAGATCGGCAGGTTGTACAAACTCTTCAAATACTATAAAGTTCTCGGGCATGGCAGGTGTTTCCTGTGCTTGTAGCGAAACAATTCCCATAAAAAGGAAGAGACAAATAATAATTCCTGTTGTTTTCATTTGGTTAATTTTTTTTTGATTTACTCTTCTCTTTACGAAATCAGATTGAATTGGTTATCAATGTGTTTTGTGGTCAGTTCACCTTCTTCCAAAACACTTAAAGCCATTTCCATTAATCCTTCATCGTTAATCCTTCATCGTTAGTCCTTCATTCGTAGTTGTTTATCGAAATCATTTCGTAAAACGGATGATACGTGTAATTTTTGCAAAGAATTATGGGAAACTTGTTTAATGAGGATTCCGTTAAAGCCAAAATGAAGTTAACAGACTAAAAACTACCACTGCCATGTCATCAACATCTCGCTTATTTTACATCGATAACCTTCGCATTTTTCTAATCTGTTTGGTTGTATTGTTACATTTTAACATCACCTACGGAGCGCCGGGCGACTGGTACTACAATGAATCGGAAGCCGGTATGCCGGAAATGATACTTCAGGCCATGTTTAATATTACCAACCAGGCGTTTTTTATGGGCATGTTCTTTTTTATTTCGGCCTATTTTACTGCCGCTTCTATAAAACGAAAAACAACGGGCCGGTTTATAAAAGACCGCCTGGTACGCCTGGGAATTCCTTTGGTGGTTTTTTATTTTTTCCTGAATCCGTTAACCAATTTTATTCGCGATTATTTTATCAACCACCATGCTATAACTTTTACTGATTATCTCACCAATCCGCGTGCCTGGGGTTTTGGTCCCTTGTGGTTTGTTGAAACCCTTTTTATATTCACCCTGCTTTACCTGCCATTCAGTAAACTGAAATGGAACATTAAAATGAGTTTTCCCGGTACCGGAATGTTGGTGTTGGGAGCATTTATTGTTGGCTTAAGCCAGTATATTATCCGGCTGTGGCTGCCTGTGGGATGGAGTATGCCTTATACCAATTTACAGTTCCCGTTTTTTGTGCAGTACATTGTTATGCTGGTTTTTGGGGTTATCGCCTACAACAACAACTGGCTCGAAGCCATTAGCTTTAAAAGTGCCAAACGCTGGTTTATTTTTGGGCAGGTAATGATCTGGGTAGCGCTGCCTGTAGTGCTGTATGTTGGTGGAAAGGAAAAAGGTATTGAGGCTTTTGTGGGAGGTGCAACCTGGCAGAGTTTTGTCTGGGCCATTTGGGAGCAATTGGTTTGTGTGGCCATGATCATCGGACTGTTTGGCCTGGCAAAAAGATATTTCAATAAACAAGGTGTTTTGGCACATCAACTTTCCGGCAGTGCATACGGCGTTTTTATTTTTCATGCACCCATAATTGTGGCATTAAGTGCCCTTTTTGTGGATTGGCAAAACATCAATCAATTGCTGAAGTTAGTAGTGCTGGCACCGCTGGCCCTGGTGGTTTGTTTTGCACTGGCCTGGCTCATCCGACAAGTTCCGGGAGTGAAAAAAGTGGTGTAAATTCACGTAATAAAACCAGAATCTTTAAGACGAATAAGCTTATTTTTTTTACGAATACAAACCATGCTGAAACGCCTATTTTACTTTGTACTGTTGGGTTTTATTGCCGGATGCAGTAATCCCGGCGGAGAACTTCTTTTTATCGAACCCAAAGAAACAGATGCCTTTCAATACCCCTATTTCTTGTTTATACCGAAGGGGGTATCAATGGATGAAAAGGCTTTTGTGTTAATAGAACCCAATAATTCGGGATTTGCCGACGATGATCTGCAAAATCATATTGAAAAGGCCAAACGGACCGCAACGAAAGACTTTTATCTTGGAAATTATGTAGCCCGAAAACTTAACTGCCCGCTTCTGGTTCCGGTGTTTCCCCGCTCAAAAACAAACTGGAAGATCTATACCCATGCCCTCGACCGCGATGTGATGTTGCAGGAGGAACAACCCTTAAAAAGAATCGATCTGCAGCTTATCGAAATGTATAAACATGCGCAAAACCAGCTTATCGATAAAGGAATTGCGTCGCACGATCAGTTTTTGCTAAGCGGATTTTCTGCCTCAGCAACTTTTGCCAACCGTTTTACCCTGCTTCATCCCGATCGTGTTCGAGCAGTGGCAGCCGGAGGACTCAATGGCTTGTTAATGCTTCCCGAAAACAGCCTTGATGAGGAAATACTAAACTATCCGATTGGCACCAACGACATGAAAGAATTAACCGGTAGTGCTTTTCAGAAAGAAACCTTTTTAAATACACCACAGTTTTATTTTATGGGGCAGCTCGACGATAACGATGCGGTGCCCTACGACGATGCTTTTTCGCAAGCAGAACGGGAACAGATCTTTAAACTGCTGGGCGAACAGATGCTTCCCAAACGATGGAAAACGTGTAGCCGGCTGTATCAGAATGCAGGTGTAAATGCCGACATCAGGCTTTACGAAAACATCGGGCATGAACAGCCTCAGGAGGTAAAAGAAGATGTTGTGGCATTTTTTAATGCGATTCTGCAGTAGGAAGTGAGTTTGGTGTAGATTGTTTCTTTGCCAAGCGCCAGACTGTACACCTTTTCGATATGATTTTAAGCAATCTTCCTTAACAACCCATTAACCTCACATCCATGATCGCCAGCAACTTTTTTGTTATTTTTGAGAAAAACCATTTTAAAATCTCATCATGAAGAATCGACTACTTCTAGCCGTATTTACATTTATTTTAGTAAGCTGTTCGCAGCAAAAAGGAAACAACTGGCCGCAATACCTTGGCCCCGACAGAAATGCCACAATCACCGATGCAGGAATACTGCGCCAGTGGCCCGAGAATGGCCCGGATAAAGTCTGGGAATTCCCGCTGGGACCCGGATTTGGCGGAGCTGCTGTGTATAACAACGAGGTGTTTGTTCTTGATCGCATAAAAGGTGAAAGCGATGTGTTACGCTGCATCGATCTGGAAACAGGAACCGAAAAGTGGAACTTTACCTACGCGGCTGAGGGCGAATTGCCTTATCCGGGTTCGCGTGCAGTACCGGTGGTTGACGATAACTATGTGTGGAGTGTTGGTCCGCACGGGCACTTTCATTGTATCGACAAAAAAACACAACAATCCGTTTGGTCGCATAACCTGCTGACAGATTATGGTGGCGAGCTCGACAACTGGGGATTTTCGGCATCACCAATTGTCACCGGCGATTTGGTAATTGTAGCTCCGCAAGGCGAAAAAGCCGGGGTGGTAGCTTACAACAAACTCAGTGGCGAGGTAGTTTGGGAAAGCCGACGTTTAACAGGCTACCGTTTTCATGTGTCGCCGATTTTGGGCAACTATGGTGGTGTTGAACAGGTGATTATGACCAGCTCGTGTGTAAAAGGCGACGGATTTACCACCGACGAGGTAGTGTCCTTCGAAGTACAAACCGGTAAAGAATTGTGGAGCTACAAAGGCTTCGATTCGTTTGCCTGTATTGCGCCTCCGGTTGCGGTTGACGATACCCATTTGCTGCTCACCTCGTGTGCTTACAAAGACGCGTACGATCCGGTAACTATAATGCTGCAAGTAAATAAGGAGGACGAAACATTCAGCTTTAACGAACTTTTCCGCACCGAAGAGGCCGGGTGTAAAATGCATCCTCCGGTGGTTATCGGCGAGCATATTTACCTGAACAACAACCACCGTGTAAACGAAATGTCGTGTTTAAACTGGCAGGGTGAAAGCTGCTGGCCCGAGAAATCAGCACCGGGTTTCGAGTTGGGAGCCATCATCATGATCGACGGAATGATTATTAACCAAAACGGTAAAAACGGCGATCTGCACCTTATCGAGCCCACACCCGAAGGCTACAAAGAAGTAGGTAAAGCCTCGTTTTTCACGATGAAAGGGTCGCAAGCCTGGTCGCCAATGGCCTATGCCAATGGCAAACTATTGGCCCGCGACAACGAGAAGCTTGTTTGTGTGCAGCTGAAGGAAAGCTAGGCTTATAAAACTCAATGTAGGTTAGATTGCTTCACCTCCTTCGTCGTCTAGCAATGACGAATGTGTTAGGGATTATTGGGCAGCGGACAGTAGACTATCATGCCGGGATGAACATGTTCAATGTCCGCTGCCATATGTAAACTTCAAATCTTGTCATTACGAGGGAGGAACGAACGAAGTAATCTCTTTTCAACTCATTAATTAGTATTAGTGGTCTTTCGATTCTCTTCCGCCTCTGAAAGGGGAACTCATCCTCCTGCTTTAAAGCTACCCTTTATACACATCTTTTTCTGATTTAAATTTCGTCCGGGAGTACCAATTAGTTTCGATCATTTTCTTTTGCCGGACGATTCAAATCATATCATCATGACCCGGGGCGACGTAATTCGTTGAATTACTTTGCCCTGGGCTCAAATATTACGCACTTTCAGCGCTTATTCTTTTAATCAAATAAATTATCGGGTTGAAAGTCCGTATTAATTCAGCCCCGGGCAAACTCCCGATTCATCGGGAAAGTGCCGCCCGGGGTTAATGGGAAGTATTAACAAAGGCGCAAATAGAAAAGTCAATTGAAAATGAAACCTGGCATGCGCCTCAGTTAGAATTCCTTTTACAGAAATTATTAATAAAATATTTGTGTATAAAGGGTAGTTTCAAAAGGAGGAGGTCCGTCAGCTGACGGATCGGAGGATTTGTGTGTCAGCGTACTGCCAGTTGATCTTTTTATTGTATCTGTCAATCGCTTTTACCCCTTGCTGCAAACGAAGGGCAGGGGTAGGGAGTGAAACCACCACAGCAATCCTCCTGAATACCACTTTCGTCGATCCGGTGCTCGTATAGGTCGTATTTATTTGTCGATCTGACTCAAAATGTCCTACCTTTTAACGCAAAGAAGAAACGATGAACATTTTAATTGTTGGAGCAAGCGGCGCAACAGGGCGGCTGCTGGTAAAAGATTTATTGGATCGCGGAGAAACAGTAACAGCCGTTGTGCGGTCGACGGAAAAACTAAGTACGCTACTGCACAATAAGAACCTGAAAGTAGTTGAGGCTCCTGTGCTGGAGCTTAGTGATAAAACGATGGCCGGATTGGTTCGCGACTGCGATGCCGTAGTTTCATGTCTGGGGCACAACATCACCTTTAAAGGTATGTACGGAAAACCGCGCCGCCTGGTAACAGATGCCGTGCGCCGCCTGTGTGCAGCTATTGAGGTGAATAAACCACCAAAGCCGGTGAAGTTTATATTGATGAATACCTCCGGCAACCAAAACCGCGATCTGAATGAGCCCCTTGTTTCGGCTGAAAAATTCGCGATTTCACTGCTACGTGTACTGGCGCCTCCTTTTACCGATAATATACAGGCCGCCGAATACCTCAGGACGCAAATCGGGCAGCACCACCCGCTGATTGAATGGACAGCAGTACGCCCCGACAGCCTGATCGACGAGGACAGAGTAAGCCCCTACGAAATCCATCCTTCACCTATACGAAGTGCTGTTTTAAATCCCGGAAAAGTAAGCCGCATAAACGTAGCCCGTTTTATGGCCGAACTCATTTGCGACAACAACACCTGGAAAAGCTGGAAAGGACAAATGCCGCTTATCTACAGCCGCGAACCGGAAACCAATTAACAGGCTTCTTCATCGCTGCCGCGCGAATCCTTACTACCCATCGTTCCTACTACCCCTCGTTTGTAACGAGGGGTGGACGGTTTTTCGTTTGTAACGAAGCAACCAATTAATATTCAGTTTGTACGGAAACCAGACCTTCTTCTCCGGCATAATCAACAGCGGAACTAAATAAATATTCGTGTGCTTGAGCAACAATTAAAGCTTTTACCGGATTTTCATGAATATAATTAATGCGTTGATCTACCTTATCTGTAGTGTCAAGAAGAACTGCATGATTTGTTTCCTGCCAGAATTTATATTTTTTAATTCTGTTATCAAACTTACCCGCCAGTTCAAAACGGTAAAGCAACCAGTCTTTTCTGCTTTCGGGTATCTCCTTAATTAGTTTTACAATTGCCTTCGACGTGAATTTTTTAAAATCCCTGATAGTATCACTAATTCTAAATCCCTCTTGTGCACTACACACTAAATGCAGATGATTAGACATAAGCACCCAGGCATACAAGGTCAGGCCTTTATTCGCAATACAGTAATTTAGAGAATTAACAATTTCCAGTTTATATTCTTTTCGTGAAAATATATCTACCCAATCGGTAACAGTAAAGGTTAGAAAATAAGGCGCATTTTGGTTTTCAATGAAGTAATTGTCTGCAGGCATTTTTATTTAAAGTTACGTATTTCTTTGTGTCGATACAATCGACATTGAGTTAGCCCCTCGTTGCAATCGAGGGGCAGTGCAGTGCAGAGTAGAAATTTTTGATTTCACATGGCTTTTTTCGTTTCTTTATAAGGAAAATCAACTAAAACCAAATTATGCGTTTAAGCCTGCTCCTTTATTTACTGCCAGCCCTGTTGCTGTTAGGCTCGTGCACTTCCAACGAAATTGCTCAGTGGCGTGGCCCCGGCCGAAATGGTATTTACCCCGACAAAAACCTGTTAAAAGAATGGCCGGCCGATGGCCCTAAACTTGAGCTTTCCATAGACAATGTTGGTAAAGGTTTGTCGCAGCCGCTGGTTTACAACAACAAAATTTACATTACAGGCATAAAACACGACACCTTAGATGTGCTTTCGGTTTACGATTGGCAAGGGAGCTTACTTTGGGAAAAAGATTTTAGCCGGTCGTGGCCGCGTACCTATCCCGAGTCGCGCGGAACCCCAACAATTGAAGACAACCGCATTTACCTGATTGGTGGCGATGCGGCTTTGGTGTGTTTAAATGCCCGCAACGGCGAGCTGATCTGGAAACAAAATCCACACAGTAGTTTTTCGGGGAAATACCAATACTGGGGAATCGTTGAATCGGTATTGCTAACCGACAATGCAGCCTTATATGTTACCGGGGGCGAAGAAACTACCGTGGTGGCTTACCATAAAAAAACGGGCGAGCTCTTGTGGAAAAGCCTTAGCACCGGAGGGCCAAAATCATACGCTTCGTCGGCCCTGGTTGAGTGGGGAGGTTTACAAATAGCACTGATACAAACCGCAAACGATATTATTGGCATCGATGTGAGTAATGGCGATGTGCTTTGGACCTGCAACACCATACAATACCACACCAAAAAGGGAGCAGGCGAAGCCGCCAATACACCACTGTTTTATAATGGCGAGCTGTTTATTACCTACGGAAACGACCAGCCGGGGATGCTTTTTACACTTGCCGACGATGCCCGAAGCATTAGCTTAAAATGGACAAACGATATACTGGATACCCACCACGGAGGACTGGTTTTGCTCGATGGTGTTATTTATGCCTCGAATATGATTGACAACACTCGAGGCAACTGGGCTGCGGTTGACTGGCAAAGCGGCCAAACCCTGTGGGAAGAAAAATGGCATACCAAAGGTTCGGTAATTGCTGCCGATGGCATGCT
>NZ_JBFHGM010000073.1:0-19343 GCF_041583095.1 Draconibacterium sp. | reverse complement strand
CGCTCTTCGCCACCCAACAAAGTTATTTCGGCCACCCCCTGAAGTTGCTGAATCTGTGGAAGAAAGTCGTCCTGCATTTTCTGATAAAACTGCGTAGCAGGCAAATTACTAGTGGCATTAATCGACATTATTGGTAAATCGTTGGGCGATACCTTACTCATCGATGGGCTTTCAATATCATCCGGAAGATCTTGAATAATATTATCGATATAACGCTGTGCATCCTGCATGGCATTGTCAATATCAGTGCCATATTTTAGGTTGGCAATAATAACTGACACATTTGACATTGATTTTGTTTCGAGGTAATCCACACCTTCTAAATTAGAAAGAGCATCCTCTATTTCGCGTGAAACAGAAGTCTCAACTTCCTGTGGTTCGGCACCAGGATACATCGTTTTTATTACTACCACGGGTTGATTAAAATCGGGGAGCAATTCGTAGCTCAGATTTTTATATCCAACTATTCCGAGTAGTGTAAACACGCTAAAAAGAACAATAATGAGTGACGGTCGTTTTATCGATATTTCAGTAATATTCATAGTGTGACTATTTTGGGTTTACATTGGCATTGTTATACAAGTTGATAAAACCATTACTTACAATTTCGTCTCCTGGTTTAAGACCGCCGGCAATAACAATTCTATTTTCAATTCTTTCAGCAACAATAATGTCGCGTAGTTGCGCTCTACCGTTTTCTATCAGATAAACCTGTGGTTTTATAGTAGTTCCAACAAGTGCCGAAGCCGGAATTGTAATTTGTGATGTGTCGGTATCGTCTTGCAATATTACTTTCCCAAACATACCCGACTTAATTTCGTGGCTATTAGTATTCTTAACCAATAATTGAACCGGAAAACTGTTGCCTATATTGGCCTTACTACCAAGCATTGTTGTTTGGCCTGAAAGTTGAATATCAGGAAAAGCATCAGCAGAAACTGTATAATTTTTATTCAGCTCAAACTTCGACAAGCTATTCTCTGGTACATTTACAGTAAATTTCAGTATTGAAATATCAGTGATTTGTAACAACGGAATACCAGGTGCAGCAAAAGCTCCTTCTTCGGTCATTTTTGCTGTAACTACAGCGTTAAAAGGTGCCCTAATAGTGGTTTTATTGATCTGCTCCAGTAAGGTAGCTTTTTGAATTAAGGCTGATTTTAAAGCCAATTCTGTTTTTTCAAGCTGGATTCCCTGGATAGCATCGGCCTCAGTCAATACTTTATAACGTTTTACATCCTTCGTTAGCTCTTCAATTTTTACCTCAACCGATTGCAGCTGAAGTTTTAGTAGCGAATTATCGAGCTGAATTAGAGCCTGGTTTTCTTCAACCATACTTCCTTGATCAACGTATATCTCAAGAACTTTTCCCTGCACATCGGTACTCAATTTACTCTCACGTAAGGCTTGAAAATTCCCTGCAAAAACAGTACTGGTTGCTGCGTTTTCAGGTTTTAATACTATGGATTTTACGGTAATTGGTTTATCAATATCGTATTTGTAAACCCTTTTTTCCGCCACTTCTTTATTCGTTTTGAGTTTGAAAGCAGTAGCGGCAAGTATGGCTATGGCTACTGCAATTAAAATAATTTTTTTTATCATGGTGTTCTAGTTTTTCTGTTGTGAGATGTTGCCTGTTAATTTTTTGAGTTCTAAATCAACTTTCAGGTAATCAACAATTGCAGATAAATTGCTTTGTTGGGCTTCTCTTAAAGCATTGTCTGCCATTAGTACTTCGGTTAAACTTGATGTTCCTTCTTTTTGCTGAAGCAACATATCGTGATAAACTGTTTCGGCCAAATCAATTTGGTTCAATGTATTATCAATAGTTTGTTTGGTAACCAATCTTTTTCGCCGAGCATTTTCAACCAACATATTATTCTGTTCTGCTATGTTCTGGAGTTGCAATCTGCTATTCTCAATTTCAATTTTCTTCTGTTTTATTTTACGTTGAGTAACAGTTCCGCTAAATATGGGCACCGTAAGTTGTAGTCCGGTAAAACTACTGGGGAAGAATTCTAAAAATTCGTTCGGCTCCTCGTTGTAGCCGAATCCATTCTGACCGTAACTACCGAACAAAGAAACTGTTGGCAGTCGCGAGTTTTTTAAGGTCTGTAATTCGCTTTTCAGTAATTCTTTTTGTGTTAAGGCCAACTCTAAATCAACAATTGACAGATGCGTATAAGCGGCTGGTACATCAAATTTAATTTCTCTTTCAATTAGCATGTCGTCCTGAAACGAAATTCCCACTAAAAACTTTAGGGCATTAAGTACTTGATTGTAATTGCTGTTAACCAGCTCAAGCTGAGTTTCAAGCTGCTCTTCCTGTAATACTACTTTTGTTACATCGCTTCTTTTTATCATTTGCTGAGTATAAAGTAGCTCCAGATTTTTCCGTAGCTTCTGCGTATTGGCTAAATTTCCCTCAATAAAATGCTGCTGATGCAATAAAATCTGGGCGTTGTAATAAATGTTTGAAATCTCAAAAAGTATTTCTTCTTCTGATTTTTCGTACTGCAGTTCGTTTAATTCGACAGCAATTTGTGTGCTTTTAATTCCCCCATAAATTTGCGGATTATAAAGCGGTAGCGTAAGTTGAATGCTGGTACTAATATTGTGCGGAACCCCCATTTGCATTTCTTTAAACTGCCCTTCGGTGCCACCAAACGCCGACTGCGGCATAAGCTGGTAAGGCAAATCGAAGAAATATTTGTAATCGGCACTTAAATTAATTTTCGGCAACAAATTTGCTTTTGCTTCTCCCTGCCTTTCTGTGCCAAGTTCTATGTTGTTACGACTTATTTGTAGATTTTTGTTATTCACCAATGCCGTATCAATACATTGTCGTAACGACCAGGTTTGGCCTTTTGCAGAAAACGATAAAATTATTAGCCCAAATAACACCAAACACAAACATTGTCTGTGAATACTCACTAACTTCGTATTGAAAAATTTTTTAATCTTCATTCTTAATATTCTGATTTTCTATGTTCTTTAATTCTATTATCATTTCGTTCATCCGCTGTTCGTCATTCATTATACTTCGGAAATTAGCTAGTATACTGTGTGCCAAAAACCTGGAAGATAATGGTGTTTTAAATGTATTTGTATCTTTTCCTTCCTCAATTAAATCTGTAAGGTATTTAACTGATAGTACTTTAATTCTTCGAATAGCAGTTTTAATTTCATTGTCACGTTGATGCAAATCTTTATCGAATAGAATTGATAAATAATATGTTTTTTGAAGGAAGAGAGAATAGAGACCTTTAAAGAATAATTTTAATTCTGCTTCTGGTGTAGTGTGCTTATTCTTAATTTTTCGTATTAAAAGAATCAAATCATTTTCAAGTGCTAACAGGATAATAAGAATTATATCATCATCTTTATCTAAAAAGTGAGAATCAAGTTCTTCCCTATTTACACCTAACTTCTCGGCCAGCTTTTGAATGGAAAGGGCAGCTAAGCCGGAATTTTGTATTATTCCGGCCGCTATACCTAAAATTTGTGTATTATTTGTTTTCATGACGTCATAAATAAGAGTGAACACTCACTTACTTAGTATTCAAAAAAATATGAATCCGTTCAAAGTAATTTACTTTTGCTTGTAGGTCTTGGAGCTTTAACTACGAGAATACGAGTGGTCGAAGAAGAAAGATTGTATATACAATGAACGATGTTCTTTGGACTTTCGACCAAACAATCTTTGTAAACTTCCGCCTTATGATCTCCAATCTGAATTGTTGGTGTTCCTTCCAAAACATAGAAAAATACATCCACTGAGGTAATGTGAGGTTTTAATGTTTCACCTGCCTGAAGTGTAATGTGTACTGCCTGAGCAGATTTTTTATCGTACATTTTACGAACATCAACATTGTGAGGAGTTTCTTCTTTGTTTTGGTCTGATAATTTGATAATCTTCATATTTATATGTTCAAATTAGTTTTTAATAATAACTGATATACTTTGTGTAATTTTTAAACCTTCTTTTCTAAGATCAAATGAATGATTCGAGATTTGCCATTTTTTTACAAATAACCGCAGTGCCCCCATCACAACAAGGGCCAAATGCGAAGCTTCAATGTCGTTTCTCAACTCGTCTTTCTTTTGCCCGACTCTTATTATTTGTGTAAGTGTGTCTAAATTATTATTCATTATTTCAGCTACCCGTTCACTCAGAATTGTCTCGTTACGAAATAACTCTTCGGAAAAAATAACGGCCAAAAAGGATGGCGATTTTGTAAAAATCCTGAATTGATTAATAAAAAGGTTCTGGATTTTTGTTAACGTATCTTCATCCGATTTCAGTTCGGTAACAAAAATATGTTCTGTATTCTCTTTAAAATAGTTCAGAATTGCCACTAAAATTTCAATTTTATTTTCATAGTGCCTGTATATAGCTGATTCGGAAAAACCTATTTTTTTTGCAAGATTTTTTATTGTAAGCCCCTGAATTCCATTTTCAGAAATTAACTCAAGTGACACATCTATAATCTGTTGTTGACGATCGGATAATTGTTGCGACATAATCTACATTTAAAAGTATGTGAATATTCACTCACAAAGTAAAGCTATTTTTCCCCCTTATCCAAATATTTCTATATTTATTTTTTTCTTAAACAAGTGAACTAGTTATAAAAAAGTCCCGAAGGGTATGTTTCGCGGAAATACTAGCCGTTTTTAATTTATATAATTTTAATAGAACCATTATAAACCACATCTCAGATTTAGCGTACTTATGGTTTAACGAGTCGAGAATTTTGTCTTGAAATTCAAATTTATTGCGCTCCTATTCTAGTTCATCTTCTTAATACTTGTATATAATTTAAACCGAACATGATGTACTTTCGAAAGTTACTTCACAATTTAATTTCGTAGATTAAGTAGCAATGCAAGGTATAAGTACTGCAAAATTAAAATTAGAAAATTGATGAATGCCTCGAAATGACAGCCCCAATCTTCCTCATTTTAGTAAAACCGTAATACTTGATTTTAGCAGAGATAGATTTTAATTATTGTTTCATTATGGTTTGCTCTAAATTTTGACTCATTTTGGAAGCATAACAATGAATATCTCTAAATCAGATAAAGTAATAATCTTGACTTTGTCCGAAATTTAAAAATACAATTGATCAATTTGTACCATTTGTTACATTTTTCTGATAAAATGTTACTTAAAATTGTTTAGATCATACAACCAAAAACTAACATTACTAACCATGGAACAAGTCGCTACGGTCAAGTCCCATCGAATGCTTTTCTTTAATACGCTTGCTTTTACTATCTGCTTTGCGGTTTGGATGCTAAATGGTGTTTTAGTGACCTTCTTGGTTAACAATCAGGTATTTGACTGGGGACCGGTGAAAATAGGATGGTTAATGGGTATTCCGGTACTAACAGGAGCTATTTTTCGATTACCCGCCGGTATTCTCACGGATAAATTTGGAGGGAAATGGGTTTATGGTATTTTACTATTAGTTTGTTCCATTCCACTGTTTCTACTATCTACTGCTAATACGTTTTTCTTTTTTGCCCTATATAGTTTTGGATTTGGTTTAACTGGTGTGAGTTTTGCCATTGGCATTGCCTACACTTCCGTTTGGTATCCCAAACACCGCCAAGGAACTGCCTTGGGTATTTTTGGAGCAGGTAATGCGGGAGCAGCTATAACTACATTTTTTGCCCCCACTGTTCTTAACTGGCTTACTAATGATGGTGCACATATTGAAGGCTGGCGTAAGCTACCGCTTATTTATGGAACAGCTTTAATTATAATGGGTATAATATTTTTGCTGTTTACTGAAAATAAAAAACCAGCTTCATCAACCAAAAATATGAAGCAAATTTTAAGCCCACTTAAGAATGTTCGGGTTTGGCGTTTTGGGTTATACTATTTTTTGGTATTTGGCTGTTTTGTAGCATTTTCACAATGGTTAGTACCTTATTTTGTAAATGTTTATTACCTGCCTTTGGTAACTGCCGGGATTTTTACCGCCTTATTTAGTTTACCCTCAGGTGTAATTCGTGCTGTTGGAGGTTGGATGTCGGATCAATACGGTGCACGTAAAGTAATGTATTGGGTATTGGGCTCATCATTGGTTATTAGTGCTTTGCTTTTTATCCCCAAAATGGAAATTGTTTCACCGGGCCAAGGAATTATGGCCAAACAAGATGGTGTTGTAACTTTTGTTTCCGAAAACATGGTAAAAGTGGGTGAGAAAGAATATCCGGTAAAGGTTAAAAGCGGCGATTCGGAAAGTCTTGATGACAAATTATTGGTGCTGCCATCAAAAGAAGCCTGGCAGGAACCTGTTGTTAAGGTGGGCGATAAAGTAGTTCGTAAGCAATTACTGGTAAAAGGAGTTACAAAAATTTATTTCCAAGCCAATGTATGGATTTTTGCGGTGCTTGTTATTCTTATTGGCAGCATTTGGGGAATTGGGAAGGCTGCGGTTTATAAACATATTCCTGATTATTTCCCCGATGAAGTGGGTGTAGTTGGTGGAATGGTAGGCGTTCTTGGTGGCCTTGGCGGATTTTTTTGTCCCATCATTTTTGGCTACTTATTAAAAGGAACCGGTTTATGGACCTCTTGCTGGCTGTTTATGATGTTCCTGTCGGCAATCTGTTTAATATGGATGCATCGAACAATAACTAAGATGAACAGACAGAATGCTCCTGAAATAGCATTAAACATTGAAGCAAAATAAAACCAAAACCGTTAAAATGATGATTAATATTAAAAATTGGAACGTTGAAGATTCTTCCTTTTGGAATGAAAAAGGGAATAAAATAGCGAACCGAAACCTGTGGATTTCCATACCTGCACTTTTGCTGGCATTTGCAGTATGGATGATGTGGAGTATAATCGCCACAAAAATGAAAGCTTTTGGTTTTAACTTCGGAATGATTACGCCGGAAATGAATGCGGTGCAAATTACGGAAAGATTGAAGGAAATTAATAACTTGTACTATACTTTACCGGCAATTGCAGGACTTGCAGGTGCAACATTACGTATTCCCAACTCTTTTTTGATTTCGATGAGCGGTGGCCGAAATGTAATTTTCCTTACCACGGCATTGCTGCTTATTCCTGTTATCGGGGTTGGATTTGCCTTGCAAGATGTAAATACACCGTATATTACTTTTGCGGTGTTGGCTGCACTTTCGGGCTTTGGTGGAGGGAACTTTTCCTCTTCCATGAGTAACATCAGCTTCTTTTTTCCAAAACGTATTCAAGGTACTTCTCTGGGTTTAAATGCAGGAATCGGAAACCTTGGCGTAGGCGTAATGCAAAAAACGATTCCGTGGATTATCGGACTCACTTTTTTTGGCGTTGTAGGTAAAGATGTAAACAACGCCTTCGGAGAGCCGCTATCAGGTTTTCAAAATGCAGGTTGGGTTTGGGTTCCTGTATTGGTACTGGTATCTATAGCTGCATTCTTTGGGATGAACAATGTTATCACCGGAACTCCTAAATTACCTTCCACTTTACAGGGACTAGGAAAAGCCTCTTACATGATTGTTTTAGGACTGGTAGCCGCGTTCATTGGCACTTATCTGTTAATCGATCTGAAACTAAATATGTGGATAGTATTGCCAGTTGTAGTTATCCTTACTTTGCTGCTCATGAAATATGCCACACCGGGCGCCATAAAAACCAATCTAAACAAGCAATTTGCAATATTCAGTAATAAGCATACCTGGATAATGACCATTATATACACCATGACTTTTGGCTCTTTTATAGGTTTTTCTGCAGCTTTTCCTAAGTTGTGTCAGGATATTTTTGTGTTTAGTAATCCAAACGACCCGTCCTACCTTAATCCCAACGCTCCTAATTTCTTAATGTGGGTCTTTTTAGGGCCGGTAATTGGTGCTTTAATTCGTCCGTTCGGTGGGTGGTTATCCGATAAAGTAAACAGTGGATCAAAAGTTACTGCCATGAGTACCACTGTACAAATCCTGGCAACTATTGCTGTTGCATATTTCGTTATTCAGGCAAGAAATAGTGCGACACCAGAAACCTATTGGTGGCCATTTTTTGCCAGCTTCATGGTGTTGTTTTTAACTACAGGAATTGGAAATGGATCAACCTTCAGAAGCATCCCGTATATTTTTAATAAAGAGCAAGCAGGCCCCGTATTAGGTTGGACTGCCGCAATAGCTGCGTATGGAGCTTTTATTATTCCTAAGATTTTTGGACAACAAATTGAATTTGGACATCCTGAATATGCTTTGTATGGATTTGCTGTATACTATGCTATATGTCTTGTTTTAAACTGGTGGCATTACGAACGCAAAAATTCAGGAATTGATTGTTAAACAGAACAGATATTAAGAATCAATTCGGAACTAAATACTATTATTCAATGACCGACAAAGAATTTGAAATATTTATAAATGAACAGGATTTTATCGGGCACGATTTTATCGATGAATCCTTTAAATTCTGGTTTAATAATAATGATCATATCAGAACACCATTTCCTGAAAATATTCAGAGAAAATTAAAGGAGAGAACGATTAGGATTTTTATGGAGTGGGTGTATGAACTTGGTGATGAAGAAAAAAACAGATTGACAAACGATATCATTGTTGAAACCTTTGAAATGATACTTTTTAATCAGGCAATGAATATGGTGACAGATGAAGACCATAAAATAAGTATCTGCTATCCCTTTTTGCCACGACTGGGAGACGTAGTGAATGATAAAAACAAAGGAACAAGTACTATAATTTCGAGGGAATTAGATGTAAAAGACGACGAAAAGAAGTATTTGAAAGTAAGACTAATAAACACCGATGCAGAACTTGAATGGGCAACCGAATTTGAATTGCCTGCATAAATAACCAGATACAGATACTATCAGTAGAAATAATAAAACTCAATAATACCAAGGCTAAAAAAATGAAGTTAATAACAAGTCTAAATCACAAAAAAGTCTCAGTAACAATTTATTTAGTTGTGTTGCTTTTTGTTTTTTCGAATGCAGTTGCACAAGATGGCGAAAAATTGTTTCAGCAGTGCAGAGCCTGCCACACTATTGGAGGAGGTAAGCTACTGGGTCCTGATTTACTGGATGTAAGCAAGCGCCGGGACGTTAGCTGGATAAAAAACTTTATTAAATCGTCCCAAAGAATGATAAAAGCCGGAGACCCTGATGCAGTTGCCCTTTTCGAAGAATTCAACAAACTGCCGATGATGGATTACAATTTTTCCGATCCCGAACTGGATGCGCTAGTTAAATATATTGACAGTTTCAGTACCAATGAATCAGAAAAAGAAAACGAAGAGCATGCACTTTCGGACTCTACTGCTGCGGCACAAGCAACCGAATATCTGGCAAGCATCTACACCGAAGAAAACCTGATAAAAGGTCAGGAACTTTTTGAGGGAAAAAGAGCGTTTAAAAATGGAGGTCCCTCCTGTATTTCATGCCATCATGTAAATAGCGATAATGCAGTACAAGGCGGTCTACTGGCAGCTGATCTAACCAAAAGCTTCTCGAGAAACGGCGGACTGGCAGGCATTAAAGGAATTATTGATCATCCCCCTTTTCCGGCAATGAAGAATGCATACGAAGAAGCTGTGTTAACAAAAGATGAAAGCGTAAAAATACAAGTATACCTAATGCATGCAGACAAAGCAGATGTAATGGTTGAAGCTGCCCCTACAGACTTTATTAAAAACGGCGTAAAAGGCATGTTCATTTTGCTTGTACTTATTGCATTGGTTTGGTTTAAACGTAAAAAACGGAGTGTGAATTATCAGATTATGAAAAGGCAGAGCAAATTTCATTGAGACGAATATCTGGTAATTGAAGTATAATAATGCTTATTCTTTAATTGTAATAAGTAGAACCGAATAAAACGATTATATGAGCTGGATTAAAGATTTAATTTCTCCCAAAACCAGGCAATGGGAAGATTTTTACCGGAACAGGTGGCAGTTTGACAAAGTAGTTAGAAGTACGCATGGCGCCAACTGCACAGGTGGTTGTAGTTGGATGATACACATAAAAAACGGAGTAGTGGTTTGGGAAACACAGGCGTTGGATTATCCCATCATTGACAAAAATGTGCCGCCATACGAACCACGTGGTTGCCAGCGTGGCATCTCGGCCTCATGGTATTTGTACAGCCCAATCCGGGTTAAATATCCCTTGGTGCGAGGTGCCTTGCTAGATTTGTTTCACGAGGAAAAAAACAAACACGGCGATGCCATGACAGCCTGGGAAAACATTCAGACCGATCCAGAGAAAAGGAAACGCTACATGAATGCCCGTGGGAAAGGCGGTTTTCGAAGAGTATCCTGGGACGAAGCTTTGGAATTGATTTCTATAGCCAACATTGCAACTGTAAAAAAATATGGTCCCGATCGTTTAGTGGGATTTTCTCCAATTCCGGCTATGTCGATGATTTCTTATGCTGGAGGATCACGCTTTCTACAATTGATGGGTGGTGTTAACCTCAGCTTCTACGACTGGTATTGCGATTTACCACCGTCGTTCCCCGAAACCTGGGGCGAACAAACCGATGTAGCAGAAAGTGCAGATTGGTATAATGCGAAATTTATTGCAGCTGTTGGATCTAACGTAACACAAACACGCACCCCCGACGTACATTATTTTTCGGAAGCCCGGCACAACGGCACTAAAACAGTGGTTTTCTCCCCCGATTTAAATGCCTCGGGCAAATATGCCGACGAATGGATTCCTATTCACGGAGGGCAGGATGGCGCATTCTGGATGGCGGTTACACACATCATTTTAAAAGAATACCATCACAAAAGACAAATCCCTTATTTTATCAACTATGTAAAACGTTATACCGATAGTCCATTTTTAGTTCAAATTAACAATGAAGATGGAATCAACAAAGCTGGCAAATTGTTACGAGCCAATAAAATAAGCAAATATAAAAATGCGATAAACGGCGATTGGAAGTTTCTGAACATTGACGAAAGAAATGGTGATTTTGTATGCCCTGGCGGAAGTTCGGGACACCGTTGGGACGACCGAGATGGAAACTGGAACATGAGATTTACAGATGCCGAAGTGGGCGGCGATTACGACCCGCTTTTAACTTTACTTGAAAACAATGATGATGTTTTACAGGTTGAGTTTACCGAATTTGGTCTGAATAAGAAACGTCTACGTGGTGTACCTGTTAAAAACGTTAAAACTGTTGATGGCACTGTTACTGTAACTACAGTTTACGATTTAATAATGGCACAGTTTGGTGTAAACCGCGGGCTCGAAGGAGATTATCCAGAATCATACGAAGAAAGCGAACAGGCTTACACTCCGGCCTGGCAGGAAGTATTTACCGGAATTGGAGCCAAAAACGTGATAAAATTTGCACACGAGTGGGCCATTACAGCAGAACGCACTAACGGAAAATGTATGGTTATTATCGGTGCCGGCGTAAATCATTGGTACCACTGCAACCTAATCTACAAAGCGGCAACCATGACTCTGATGCTAACCGGTTGTATCGGAAAGAACGGGGGTGGCTTAAACCACTACGTAGGTCAAGAAAAAGCAGCAGTAGTCGATTCGTGGGGACACATCATGGCTGGAAAAGACTGGCAGGGACCCGTCCGTTTACAGCAAGGCCCCATTTGGCATTACATGAATTCCGATCAATGGCGCTACGATGGACATCATAAAGATTACAACACTGTGCCGAGAAATGAACTAAGTAGTTTGCATACCGCCGACATGATTGTAAAATCAGTACGAAATGGGTGGATGCCCTTTTACCCACAATACAACAAGTCGAATTTCGACATTACGAAAGAAGCAATGAATGCAGGCGCAAAAACTGATGACGAAATTCGGGATTATTTATTGAAACAACTAAAAGAAGAAGAAATTATACATGCTGTAGCAGCCCCCGATGAAGAAATAAACTTTCCGAGGGTATGGTACATTTGGCGTGGGAATGCCTTGATGTCGAGTGCAAAAGGCGACGAATTCTTTAAAAAGCATTACCTAGGAACCCATCATAACTCGGTGGCCAATGAACTGGGCAAAGGCCTTGTAAACGATGTAGAATGGAAAGAAGAAGCACCACGCGGTAAAATGGATCTAATTATCGACTTGAATTTCAGGATGGATACTTCGGCATTGTATTCTGATGTTGTTTTACCAGCAGCTTCGTGGTACGAAAAATCAGATATCAATTCTACCGACATGCATTCCTTTATCCATCCGCTTACTGCTGCCGTACCACCAGTTTGGGAAGCAAAAAGCGACTGGGCTATATTCAGGGAGATTGCAAAACATACCTCCGAAGTGGCAAAGACACATTTTCCACACAAAACAAAGGATATTGTGAATCTGCCGTTAATGCACGATTCAAAGTCAGAAATTGCTCAGACCGATGTTAAAGACTGGAGCAAGGGCGAATGCGAGATGATACCTGGAAAAACCATGCATAACATCGCATTTGTTGAACGTGAATATACTGAGATTTACAACAAGTTTATTACCCTTGGCCGCAATGCAAAGAACGGTATGGGTGCACATGGAAATAGTTTTGAAACTGCCGACTTTTACGACAAATTATTGGAAGATAAAAACCACCTGCAAAAAGTGAAAGGAGAAGTCTATCCTTCGTTAATGGAAGACGAAGAAGCAATAAATGCTATTCTGCATTTTTCTTCAGTTACCAATGGCGAGCTGGCACACCGTGCTTACAAAAATGCAGAGAAACGAACAGGGCTGCCACTTTGTGATATTTCTTCAGATTTTAAACATGTTAAGCTTGATTTTAATGATCTGCAGTCAAAACCACAACGATACATAAGTTCTCCTGTCTGGTCGGGTATTATGGCCAACGAACGTGCTTATGCCGGATTTACCTATAATGTTGAACGTCTTGTTCCCTGGAGGACTTTAACAGGCCGTCAGCATTTTTATATTGATCATGACATGTACATCAAGTTTGGCGAAAACATGCCCACCTACAAACCTTCTCCAAAACCAAATGTGCTGGGTGATTTGCAAAACTCTGTGGCTACCGGAAAGGCAAAAGTCTTAAACGTTTTAACACCGCACGGTAAATGGCAAATGCATACAACATACAGCGATACGGCACGCATGTTAACGCTTTCTAGAGGAATGGTTCCATGCTGGCTAAGCGAGGAAGATGCCGAGGAAATTGGGGTTAAGGATAACGATTGGGTAGAAGTATTTAATGACTATGGTGTTTACGGTGCACGAGCTGTGGTAAGCGCCCGAATACCAAAAGGAATATGCATTGTGTACCATGCCACCGAAAGTACCTATTCGTCACCAAAACCTGATGTCCGGGGCTACGAAAGAGGTGGAGGTCACAATAGTTTCACTCGCGTGCGACTAAAACCCAACCTGTTGGCTGGTGGTTACGGACAGTTTTCCTATCATTTTAATTACTGGGGGCCAGTTGGTGTTAATCGCGATTCTCATGTGTTAGTGCAAAAAATGAAAAGAGTAGAATTAGGATAAAAATAAAGACATGGATGTAAGAAGTCAAATATCAATGGTTTTTCATCTCGATAAATGTATCGGCTGCCATACCTGTTCAATTGCATGTAAAAATACCTGGACCGATCGCAAAGGTGCTGAATATATGTGGTGGAACAATGTGGAAACAAAACCCGGTACTGGATACCCCACAAAATGGGAAGACCAGTCGATTTACAAAGGAGGATGGGAAAAAGACAGTCATTTTCTAAAATTAAAAGGTGCCGGAAAAGTGAAAGGTTTAAAAAATATATTTCATAATCCGAACATGCCCGAAATGGATGATTATTACGAACCATGGACTTACGACTACAGTAAGCTGTTTGATGCCCCCGAAAGCAAGGACCAGCCTACTGCACGCCCTGTTTCGCTGGTAACCGGCAAACCAATGCAAGTAAAAGGCGGCCCCAATTGGGACGATGACCTAAGCGGCACTCCCGATTATGCACGTCAGGATGTAAATCTTAAAAACATAACACAGGCAGAACAGGAAGCTATGTTTCAACTGGAACAGATGACAATGCACTATTTGCCACGTATTTGCAATCATTGTCTAAATCCATCCTGTGTGGCATCATGCCCATCAGGAGCTATTTACAAACGTGGCGAAGACGGCATAGTTTTGGTGAACCAGAATAAATGCAGGGGCTGGAGAATGTGCATAACGGCATGTCCATATAAAAAAACCTATTATAATTGGAACACCGGAAAATCGGAAAAATGTATTCTTTGTTTCCCACGTCTGGAAACAGGACAAACACCGGCATGTATGCATACCTGCGTTGGAAGGATCAGGTATTTGGGAGTAATGTTATACGATGCGGATATGATAAAAACAGCTGCTATTTCTAATGAATCCGATTTGGTCACCAACCAAATGGAAATTTATCTTGATCCGTTAAGTCCGGCGGTAATTAAAGCAGCCAAAGAGAATGGTATTTCCGACGATACCCTTGAAGCCGCGCAAAAATCGCCCGTTTATAAATTTGTAAAAGAATGGGGACTTGCATTGCCTCTACATCCCGAATTCAGAACAATTCCTAACTTATTTTATGTGCCACCATTGTTGCCAACGATGGGAAAAGTGGAAGACGGGAATTACCACAATTCAGCGAAAGAGCTTTTTGGAGGAATTGAAAATACACGTTTACCTATTTCCTACATGGCAAGTTTGTTCTCGGCCAGAAACGAAGAAATCATAAAAGATGTATTAAAGAAATTGATGGCTGTACGTTGGTTTCGTCGCGATGAAACCGTTGGGGACCAAAATAAAGAGCAACTCGAAGATATATTAAAAGAGGTAGGTGTAACCAGAGAAGTGGCTGACGATATTTATCGTTTAACCTCTTTACCAACCGTTAAAGAACGTTACGTAATACCTCCCGCACATCGGGAAGAAGCTCTTGAAATGATTGAAGACTCGGGCGATGTAAAAGGAAATACAGGTTTTGGATTTCATCATAAACCAACACGGGGATTGTAAATGGAGATTTATAAATATATCGCTGATTTGTTTAGATACCCAACTATTGATACCCTTAAAAGTATTCAGTTAGTTTCAGAAGTGCTAATTAAAGAAGATGTCGTGCTGGCATCCAGATTGGAAGGATTTGTGACTTTCACAAATGAAAAGTCGTTACATGAGCTAGAAGAATATTACTTACAAACCTTTGACATAAGGGCAGTTTGTCACCTTGACATTGGCTACATTATATTTGGCGACGACTCGAAGCGTGGTCGCTTTTTATATCACATAAAAGAAGTGCAAGAGAAAATAGGTAATGATTGTGGCAAGGATCTGGCTGACTTTCTACCAAATATTTTAACTCTGCTGAGTAAAACTAAAGACAAATCTTTTGCCGAAGAATTGTCGGTAAGTATTGTACTACCGGCCCTGGAGCAAATGCAACAGAAACTTGTAAACGAAAAGAATATCTACCGTCTTCCGATGGGAATTCTTATCAACTTATTGAAAATTGAATTTAATAGCTCGGAATTCGAACCCGTTCGGATTGGATCAAAAGAAAAACCAAACTTTCTGAACCATTACATCACCGGAATTGATACGTCTTTAATTGAAAGAAAAAAATTTAAAGGAAAAAGATAATGTACAACGATTTTATTTTTATTGGATTGCCCTATGCGGCATTGTTCTTGTTTGTAGTAGGTTCTGTAATACGATACCGAACAAAACCTTTTTCAGTGTCGTCACTTTCATCGCAATTGCTCGAAAGCCGTATTTTGTATTGGGGTAGCCACGCGTTTCACATCGGAATTGTTACCCTGTTTTTTGGCCATTTAATCGGCTTTCTCTTTCCCAAAAGTGTTATCTCGTTTACCGGTCATCCAACACGTTTATTAATCATTGAAATATCGGCGCTTGCATTTGGACTGCTTTCATTGTTTGGGATAGTTACATTAATTTACCGTAGGCTTGCTTTTGAGCGGTTAAAAAATATTACCTCAAAAATGGATATTGTTGTTTATGTTTTGATACTCACTCAGGTAATAAGCGGTTTATGGATTGCGTATTTCGACCGTTGGGGGTCGGCCTGGTTCGCTGTTTCGCTGGCACCATATTTAAAATCGATATTTCTATTTAGTCCAAAATACGAAGCGGTGGCAGCCATGCCATTAAGTATTAAATTGCACATTACTTCGGCATTTATATTTGTAGGCATGGTGCCGTTTACCCGCTTAATGCATTTTTTGGTCTATCCGTTTGTTTACATTATACGTGCTTACCAATTTGTTATATGGAACTGGGACCGAAAAACCCGGCGCAGCGCTACCGATTTTAACCGTGGGGTGAAAGCCCGGAATAATTAATGAAATATTTAATTGTTAGTAAAACAACATCAAAAGATTAATCATGTTTTGATGCTTTTCAATTTATAGGTTCAATACTGGTTGTTTTATCTATTAGCGAAGAAAGAACCAAGCAAATAAAACCTTTATTATTGAAATTTACGAGAACCTTGGCCCTACTTTTATTAACTTAAGTTGAACGAACTAAAGGAGTTTTTCCAATGGTTTCTGGAATATTAAATAGTATTCCAGACTTAAACTTTTTTTAATTCGTTACTAATTCCTGAATAAGGTTGAATGTGAGTGGTGTTGGATTTGCCAGGTTATCGTTGATGGGACAGCGGTTTTTGATCGTCGCGATCCAGTTTTCAATTTCTTCTTGACTGGCATTTGTTTCAGGTATAAACAGCACTTCTATTTGTTTAAATCCTGCGCGGTCTTCATCTGATTTTCCAAACAAACGGGCAGGATTAATGTTGCCCTCTATCTGAATTCTTAATCCGGACAATTTTATACCCAATTCCTTGGCAGTTAAGTGTGCAACCACGTTAATACATCCTGCATAACTTGCCAAAAGATACTCTACAGGGTTGGCTCCCTGGTCATCCCCTCCCAAGGCAGGTGGCTCATCTACCACTATGATAAATTCTCTGGCACTTGCAGCTATACGTGCTGGTGTTTGGGCTTCTCCTTCAATTTTAAACGTTAAATCTGACATAATTTTATAATTATAATTAAAAAAAAAGCCCTTCACGAAATCGTGAAGGGCTTGTTACATTTATAGTTTACTTACTATTTCTATATTTTAATCCATACAACCACCCTCCACATGTTTTGAAAACATACAGCAACACATACACATCATCATGTTGTTTGCTATGGAAAGCGGTTTATTCATCTAAATCTATTTATCCTATCATCTATATAGGTCACAAATATAGAAAAAAACATACTGATTTTTCTATTCATGAAACAAAATGAAAATATTACTGAAATCTTAATTTTGAATCCATATGAAACTAAGCATCACAATTCCAGCGACTGCAAAAAAGTACGACAATAAAAGCTATAACGATAGCCGGCCATCTATATAGCTTTCTAAAAAATTTGATCCATTTAGTTTTTTCTTTGTTATTTGGTGTGATTCAAAAGATTTATCTAACAAAAATTGTTGTAATAATAGCCGAGTGAATAAAATGCTTAACATTCTTTCTATTGGCTTTATTTTATAAACGATGGTGTAACGGATAACATCAGATATGCCCAATGTTGCCCTACAGAACTATCACCTCCTTTCAATATTTCCATCGAATCGCCGGCAAACATCGTTGAATATCCAAGCGTAATTAAGGCGAACGGATTTATGATCCATTTTCCTGAAAGGTCAAGCTCGGTCCCCAAATAGTTAGATGCGTCAGCGGCAATTTCGGCTGCAGCACCAAAATAATGCAGATGCGCATCAAACACAAACTGGTCTTTCGTGTACTTGTATTTCACATAAATATCGTTTAATCCTACCGATCCGATATGACTACCAACATAAAAATAATCCATAAAACCATTGAATTTATGGTTGGTGCCGTACAGTGGCGTAAACGATTTATATTTCTCCGTTTCGTTGTAATCGGTTCCTGACAGACGTTCATATCCTGCAACAAAGTTTTTATATGCCGCTTCAAACAATAAGTTCAAAGCACTAATCTTCGCTCCCGAAACATGTTTCCCGGTTTGCCAATAAAGATTACTAGCCAGATTTACTCCTTCAATATTGGTGGTATATCTTCCTCCAATGGTCTGGCTGTACCGGTTTTTCTGTTCATCCTCCTGCATATACGGTACACCATTATTTAAAAGCATCAAACTCAATGCGCTGTTCTCCCAGCTTTTATTAAACCATATGAATTGAAGATCTTTATAAGCATCAGGGCCATTGTAAATGTTATCGGTAATATCGCTGTTTTCATTATGCGCGATACCAAAGTGCAGTTTTATATCGTCTTCGTATTTAAAAATGGCCATATCGTGCGAGCGTGCCTGCTGTGCCCAGCCTACGTTACCAAAAATACGATGGTCGTCGTACACCACTTCCTGTCGGCCTGCCTTTAACGAAAACTCAGGCGTAAATAACACCTCGGCCCATGCCTGATGAACCGAAAGCGCATAATCTTCGTTACTCACTAATTGCGGCTGATTCCCCCATTGCCTTACATCTTGTAATACCAGGCTGGTTATAATGTATTCGTTTTTAAACATGGCATTTAGCCTCGTACGTTGAGATGTAATCAACGATGCTTTTTGATCTTCAATGGCAAGCGACTTGTATCCCCTGCTCAATTCGGTTCGCGGCCTGTATTCTCCCGATAGTGAAAACTGTGCTTTTGCAGCGAAAGAGATGCATATAATCACTATTACCAAAATGGAAATCTTGGAAGTATTCATAATTTTTGGATTTAGCTTTTATTACTCCTGCAACTGAACAACAGCGTCGTATGTTTTCTCACGTTCTTCGGCTTCCTTCATCCATTTTGGCACTATGGTTTTCAGGAAATCCTGCTTGTCTTCGTTCAGTTTTTCCATATCAAGGCCGATAAACTCCTGAGCTTTTGCTTTGGTTGCAATATCAGGATATGGAATTTCCTGATTATGCCCAAGATCAGCCAGTAATCGGGCCAATTTAATTCGAGTTTCCTGGGCAATAGTAATTCCGGTTGAAATAACACGACCTACTTCAACTGGAGAATGGAACGAGCCTCCATGACTGGCTGCAGCATAATCCCAACGCCACTGTGCATGACGTATTCCCATCAAAATATCCTGCATTTGACCGTCTTCAGCTCCGAGATCCCAGGCTTTTTTTGCCTCTACATGAGCACGAACCAGCAGCTCCTCCAGCTTATCGCGGTTTTCTATTATTTTATCCTGGCGTTCGTAAACATTGGCCATCAGGGTGCCTGCCTCTTCACGATGACATACCTGACATGAGTTGGCAATATTATTTAACGGAGATTGCATGTGATGATCGGT
>NZ_JBFHGM010000072.1:0-19468 GCF_041583095.1 Draconibacterium sp. | reverse complement strand
GATAGGATACTTCCGAAGGTATAATATTTTCAATGGTATCGATTACGCAATCGTAAAGAAATTCTGCTTGAGGAGTTATATCGAAATAACGGTAAAAGTCAATTGTATCATTTAATACCTCTATATTATGGTCTGCAGTTTGATCGTTTTCTGAAAACAGCGAATGAGACATACGAGTATAGCAGTAAGGATGCGAAGAAACTGGAATTTGTTCAGGAGCTGGAATATCACGATGCCAATCATAAAACCATTTTGGTTAAAACTGATTACAAAACCATTTTAATAAAGGTGAATACTATTTTGTATCTCGAGGGGTTAAAAGACTACATTAAAATCTATACCAAAGAAAACAACCAACCGGTAATCATACTCAATTCATTAAAAAGACTATAACAAAACCTTGCTGCTGAGAAATTCTCAAGAGTGCATAAATCAGACATTGTTGGGCTCGACCATATCAACGCAATTAACAAAACCCAGGTAATGATAAATGATAAATTTATAGCGTAGGGAAAGTTATCGCTCTGATTTTAGTCAGAAGATGGTAGAACTTCGTATCTCATTTTTTACGTTTTAGAATCTCCTTAATAGTTCTTTTTACCGATTGTTTTTTCCCCTACTTGTTTTTAGCAATAAAAAATAGTTTTTAATATATCATTAATCGATAACACGTTTTAGAAATGCTCTTTCGTTTAAGCTGAATCCAATATTGAAACGCAGGAATTTTTCTTTGGTCAGGTGTCCGGTACTGGCTCCGTAGCTTCCATGCGAAATTGAAATATCCATGTTTGAGATAGCTCCGTAAAGAGGAATTCCTGCACCCATGGTAAACTCATTGCTTCCCAGGGTGGTATTACCAAATTTCAGGTACGATGATTCGTGGCTATATCCCATCCGGTAAGTCCAGTTTTTAAATCCTGGGTTGATTGCACGGCGTTCCCACGGATTGGTTTCAATTCCCAGGGAGAACCGGTGCGAATCACTAAACTCTTCGGCTTGTATTGGGTATTCAACATTGCTCCACTGTTGAAAAGTGTAGTCAAAAGCCAGTTTTAAACGGTCGCGTGTTAAGCCAATTCCTGCGCCAAAAATCTGCGGAATAACAAGGTATTCTGTATTGTATTGTTGTCCCTGAATAATCGAGTAGTCGCTGTCGTAGGCAGTAACAAGGTGCTTGGAGCTTAAACTTTGCTCGGGGGCGTAAGTCAGACCCAGCGAGTAGTTGGTATTGGCTGTATTAAATTGATATTGCAGTCCAAAATCGAAGTAAAAGCTTCGGAGAAAGTCTTTTCGTTCAATCATCATCTCCGGAACAAGCGTCGAGCCCGTTATATATTCTTCTTGAGCGAGCTGCCCAAACAGGTAAGAAGTATTTATTCCGAGCGATAACTTTTTTAGCAGTTTAATGGCATTGGCAAAGTAAAAGCGAGTAATTCCGCCGCTACCAACATAATTGGACGTGTATTGCTCGTTGGTGCCTTCAATGTAGTTTAAACGGTTAATCGAGTATCCAACGGTGCTAAAAGGCATCATGCCAAATGAACCGGCCATCCAGCGTGTGTATTTAAAACCCAGCGCAAAATAAGCGAGGTTGGCCTCAAAACCCGAAAGTGATTGGTTGGAATTGCTGATGTTGTAGGCTTTTCCCTGAAGACCGAATTCGAAGATCAGCTTTAGGCTGTCCATCCCGGCATAAGAAGCAGGATTGAGTGAGTTCAGGTTATTTTCTGATTCGAGGGCGAGTCCTGTTCCCCCCATGCCTAAGTTGGGTCCAAAGCCTCCGCTGCGAATTTCTCCAGGCCCAAAAATAGAGTAGGGCGACACCGTATTCTGTGTGTTTCCGAGAAATGGTAAGATCAATAGGAGTATAGAAATAATGCTGATGTAAGCAATCGAAATTAATCTGTTCATTTTATTCAATTTAAGCCTGTTGGCTATTCGTAAAAAACGTAGTACAGGTTTAAGGTAGGACGGTAATTGGAAAGTGATCGGGCATCAAATACGAGGTTGTCAAGCGTGCCGCCATATTCGGTTTCTGGCAACATTACCAGTAATCCGTCTTCCGGGTCAACGTAACCATCGCTCAATTCGGTGTAAATAAAATCGGTGATATCGAAGATGTACTGTGTATATTCGTCGTAAAATTCGTCGTAATAAAAGGTGGCCGGAATTGAATAGTCATCCTGGTCGGTCAGCTCCTCAACAACATTGTTTTTTTTGTCGGAAGTATAGAGGATGAGTTCTTCAGGCAATTCTCCTTTACTTTTGTAAGTTCCCGATAGCGGTTTAAGCACCAATTCTGCTTTGTAGAGTATGTTTTTGTATTGTACCTCCAGAATTTTACTGATACCCGGAAAATCAATTCGCGTGGTATAACCCAAACTTGACAGCAGGTATGAGCGTTTGTTTAACAGGTTTGAAGAAATTTCTTCGGTTTGAGTTGTGGCTTGCTCCAGGGCCATGCCACCAACATCGTTGCTAACATTGTTGAAATGATTGTGCGATGTGCTTTGATGCACAAATGTGTACGACTTGTTAACTTTGGTTTCTTTGATAATGTGCGTGTAAACCCTTATTTGAAAAGATGAATCAACATCAAAACTTAATATCGAGTTATTCTCATCTCCCGGAACCAGTGCCACTCCCTGAAAATAGTCAAGGAATTCGCTTGTCGATTCAAACTCATCATCATCGCGAAGGTAGGACAGGAACTCCAGGCCCAGTTCGTCGTTCAAACGAATGGCAAGCGTATCGTGAAAGTTGGGTTTAGGAACAATTGTTTTCGATCCTAAAGGAATTTCGTCGTAGTTTAAAGTGGTGGTGTTATAAAGATAGGGGTCGGCATCGTAATCGTCGCTTGGTTCTATATCTTCTCTTACACGATGTACTTTAAATGTCTGAGGTAAAAGCGTGTCGCCATAAGCCATTCCGCTGTAGTTCGTACAAATTACTATCGAGTCAAAAATCTCATCGTCGTCGATATCGGCCAATGGCATACCAATTTGAGCATAGGTAGTGGCACTTATTTTTCCTAAATCGGCATCGGTGTAACTGCCACA
Source organism: Draconibacterium sp. (assembly GCF_041583095.1). Lineage (NCBI taxonomy): Bacteria > Pseudomonadati > Bacteroidota > Bacteroidia > Marinilabiliales > Prolixibacteraceae > Draconibacterium > Draconibacterium sp. The sequence continues at coordinate 16,409 of NZ_JBFHGM010000072.1, read as the reverse complement.
CAATAAATAGCTGCTCTCGGAAGTAGGGATTGAATCGATTTTTACGGTTGATAAAAGGACTTGTATAGTATCAATAAGTGCAACATTTGTTTGGTTGTTAATGTAGTTGTCGCCAAGTGAGACCATTAGTGATTCATCATCGTGGCACGACAATAAAAATAACCAGCCAACAAGGACAATAATTGCTTTTTTCTTCATTGTATATTTTCTGTTTTCGGCTTCAAATGAAGAAAAGAATAGCCGTACAGGAAAAGAATATATACCAATCGGCTATTCTTGCAGACGATTCGGTGAATTGCACTCCTTTTTGTACTTTTTATTCATAATACTCGGGTGATTTATGAATTGTTTGGCGTTTAACGATAAAAACCATCGATTGGTCTTGACTTTTTCCACTTTAGTCCAAGTTCCTTTTTAATCGCAGCAAACACGCTTAGGTTTGCCTATGCGAATTGAACAATAAAAATAATTTTTTAGATATGATGAAGACAGGGAAAAACATTCTTTTATACTTTTTATTTTTTGCATTGGTAACGCTGGTTTCTTGTACCGTCGATGATGAAGATGAGATTACCGATGGTGACTGGTGGGAAATGTCGGATTTTGATGGTGTGCCACGCAGCGATGCTGTTTGTTTCAAAATTAATGATATGGCATACATAGGTTTGGGATATGATGGCGACGACCGTTTGAACGATTTTTGGAAGTACGATCCGGATAATAATTTCTGGACAAAGGTTGCATCATTTCCGGGAGCAGCCAGAAATGGTGCTGTAGCATTTAGTATGGATGGAAAAGGTTACGTTGGTACCGGATACGACGGAGAGGATGAGTTGAAGGATTTTTGGGAATATGATCCTTCTACGGATACATGGACTCAGAAAGCAGATTTTATGGGTAGTGCACGCTATGGAGCTGTTGGTTTTGCAGTAAGTGGAAAAGGTTATATCGGCAGTGGTTACGACGGGAATTACCTAAAAGACTTTTATGCTTATTCGCCTGAGTCTGATACCTGGGAACAAATTATCAGTATTGGCGGATCGAAAAGAAGGGATGCTGCTTGTTTTGTAATTGGCAGTAAAGCCTATGTAATGTCGGGGCTGGATAATGGTGTATACGAAGACGACCTTTGGGAATACGATCCGTCAACAGGGTACTGGACTGAAAAACGTGCCATATCAGACGATGATGACGATCTTAGCTACGACGATGATTATCTTTCAATTGCACGTATAAATGGTGTTGGCTTTACACTAAATGGATTAGGATACCTTGCAACCGGTAGTATAGGATCGATGATTAGCAATATTTGGGAATACGATCCGCAGTTAGATTTGTGGACAGAAAAAACATCTTTTGAAGGTACTTCACGTACAGAAGCTGTTGGTTTTGCAGTTGGTTCGAGAGGCTACATTGCCACTGGCAGAAGTTCAACGTATTACTTTGATGATATTTGGACATTCGATCCTGTAATAGAATATGATGAGGATAATTAATAATGTCTGAAAAGGACAGTTAGTTATATTTCTTGTGAACGAAAAGCGCTTAGTAATAAGCGCTTTTTTTGTATAAGAAAGATTTTCGGAGGTTGAAAATGCTTGTGTTAAATACAAAAACCTCACATTAATTTACTTAATAGGACCAGTTTCAATTCGTTTAATTTAAGTTATTCAGAAATAATAAAACGATGTTTCTGAATTTTCCCCCTACTGTCTGATAGCCGTTCTGTTGCACTTGAATGATCTGTTTTGCTTAACATATAGTGTTGGTTTTGCTTATCATATTTCCGTATGTGTTATAAAACATATTTTGTAAGCAGTTGATATACAGCATATAGTAAACTGGTTTTGACAAAACCAATTTTCATAGTGATAATATTTTGGAATGCTCGTATAATTGGTCAACCAATTTTTGGTAACTGGTCAACCAGATTGAATGTGGTCGAATCTAAAAATATTAACTATGAACTGTTTTAGCTACAAAAACTTATTTCACCAAGAGCGATCTGCTCCCATTCTTATTATATCTGTTGATTTGACACACAGTGATTATTTAGTCTACACTAAAGTTGAGAATAATTCTTTAGGTAGTGATTTTTCAAATTCTGTAAATCCAATTTAAATCAATACATCATGGATGTTTTAGAAAACTTTAAAGCCATAGAAGTAGAAAGTCCGGTAGATAAAATTATAAAACAGATACGTAACTCAATCGTATCGGGCCAAATGAAACCAGGGGATAAATTACCCTCTGAGAGAAAGCTATCGGAGTCGTTCGGAATTGGTCGTACTTATGTACGCGATGCTATAAAGAAATTGGAGTTTTATGGTATTCTCAAAACATTACCGCAAAGTGGAACAATCGTTTCCGGTGCTGATATTTCAGCAATGGAAGGATTGATTTCGAATGTGATAAAACTAAATGAAAATGATTTTTTCCATTTGGTTGAAACACGGGTAGTGATGGAAACATACGCATGTGGCCAGGCTGCGATTCGTCGTTCAAACCGCGATATTGCTGACCTGGAAGAAAAACTTGATGAATATAAGCAGCGTGTTGATGCAAATTTACCAGGGATTAAGGAGGACTTTAACTTTCATATACAAATTACCGAAGCCAGCCAGAATATGGTAATAAAATCTTTAATGCTGATTCTGATACCCGACATCCTTGAAATTTACAGAAAGCTAAATGTATGCGGAGAAGGACGGTTTTACAAGTCGTTTGATGAGCATAAAGTTATACTCGATTGCATCATTAAACAAGATTCTAAAGCCGCAGAAGAGGCAATGCGAGTACATTTAAAAGATGTTGTAAACTTCAGTTTGTCTTATAAGGGAAACGAATAAAAAATTAATATTTCAAATTAATCATTAAAACAAATAGTAATCAAACAAAAACTTAAAAAATCTATGTATTGAAATGGGAATAGTATTAGATAAAAAGGATTGACTTAAGAAGCCAATCCTTTTAGAGAACCACGGTAAAATCTTTCAAAATGATATATGAACTTGCAGGTAACAAATATCAAAATATAAGATTAAACCGCGCTCTGCAAAGATATATTATTGAATTAAACAAAATCTTGAAATTTTTAAAAATCAAATTAGATGAAAAAATTCTTAAGCCTTGCAATAATTTTACTGGCTTTTGCGGTTGGAGCTTCTGCGCAGGCCCAGCTCGCTGGAAATGTTATTGATGCAGAAAATAACGAAGCCTTAATTGGGGCAACAATTATTGAAAAGGGGACAACGAACGGTACGATTACGGATGTTGATGGTAATTTCTCCTTAACAACCCAAAACGAATCAGGAATAATTGAAATATCATTTATTGGATATTTAACCCAGGAGATTGAGTTCTCAGGGAATGCTAACTTAAATGTAAGTTTGAAAGCCGACGTTACCGGCCTTGATGAGGTTGTGGTAGTTGGATATGGCGTTCAGAAGAAATCGCACCTTACCGGAGCTATCTCGAAACTTGAAAATGAAAATATGGAGCAAGTTGCGGTGGCACGTGTTGATGACGCTTTGATCGGTAAAATATCGGGTGTTAATATTCAAGCTACCGATGGTGGAGCTGGTACAGCTCCTACAATCCGCATTAGAGGAACCGGCTCTATTAGTGGTAGTTCAGACCCATTAATTGTGGTTGATGGTATTGTGGTTGATTCGGATTACCTGGGTAACCTTGATATGAATGATGTGGCTTCGTTTGAAGTATTGAAAGATGCTGCCTCGGCTGCAATTTATGGTTCAAGGGGAGCAAATGGTGTAATCATGATTACATCGAAACAAGGTAAAGAAGGAAAAACAAAATTTAACTTCAATTCTTATTACGGCTTTAAAGAAGCGCACCAAAGCGATGCTTATTACTTTTCTGTTGCCGAAACTGCTGCTGCTGAATTAGCTGCTACAGGCGAACTTTCAGCAAGAACTCAATACAAGCAAATGATTGGTGTTGACAGAGACTGGCAAGATGTTATTTTTGATGGTGGTACCATTCAAAACTACTCGTTTAGTGCAAGAGGTGGAAGTGAGAATACAAAATTTAGTACCTCGATAAATTATTTAAATGATGAAGGTGTTCTTTTAACAGATGGTTATGAAAAGTTTGGTTTAAAGTTGAAACTAGATACTAAGGTTAATAAGTTTAAGATGGGTGTAAACTTATCACCTTCTTATTCAAACCGAAGAAGATTTGATGGTTCAACACATGATATCTTACGTCAACCACCATGGTTACCTGTATATCACGACGAAAATACTATTCAATTTGTGGATAGAAACACATATCCTGACGTACAGGTAGGCGATTACGCAAATCAGCGTCATTTCGACAATTATATGTTGAATGGTTCGGAAGTAGATATTAGCAATACTTCGAATGTAAACCCTGCTGCTAAGGTTTTGGAGAGGGACTATACCTACAAAAAATTTAAAATGTACGGTGTTGCTTATGTGCAGTATGATATTACAAAGGACTTAAACTTTAAGTCTTCTTTTGGTGGTGATTTCCAAAATACAGATGTTAGAAGATGGCAGGGACCTTTGGGCCATAGAAATGGTGCAGATAATACACAGCTATACGAATCAACCCAGAACCGGATTCACCTTGTAAATGACAATTTCTTTAGTTACGATAAAAGAATGGGCGACCACGATATTAGCGCTATTTTGGGTATGTCGGTTGAATCATGGGATACTGAATTCGCGAGCATTAATGCAACCGGTTATACATTCGATTACATCCAGAATATTAGTGCAGCAGGTACAATTAGTGCAGCTGAATCGGGTAAGTACCAGGAACGTTTATTATCGTTTACAAGTAGGGTCAACTATGCTTATAAAGACAAATATTTGGCTTCAGCAAGTTTCCGTCGCGACGGTAGTTCGCGTTTCGGAGCAGATACTAAATACGGTAACTTCACCGCTTTTTCAGTAGGTTGGAGGCTTTCAGAAGAAGATTTCTTAAAAGATAGTGAAGCTATAAATAGCTTAAAGCTTCGATTTAGTTATGGTGTAACTGGTAATAATGCAATTGATGCCGGAACGGTTTACGAAGAACATTATCCTTATTTAGCATTGTTGGAAACCTCAACGGCAGTTGTAAACGGTTCGCTGGTAACAGGTTTTAACGCTTTAAACATTGCAAATCCTGATTTAGGATGGGAAAAATCAGTAGAATTTAACCCGGGTCTTGATTTTATGTTGTGGGATGGTTTGCTTTCAGGTTCGGTTGAATATTACAATAGAACCAGTGATAACTTAATTCTGGAAAACCCTGTTTCAACAACTACCGGTTTCGATGCAGCATTAATTAACAGAGGAGAGGTAGAGAACAGCGGTATTGAACTTGAATTAAGATCTACCGTAAACATTACAAAAGACTTTAGCTGGAGTGGTGCAATAATGGCTTCTAAAAACGAAAACAAGTTAAACGATTTTGCTGAGTCTAACGGTCAAATTCAAAGTGTTGACTCGAAAAGGGCAGCTGAATGGATCAACCTGGAAGGTCTGCCAATTTCATCATTTTATGGCTGGGTAGTTGATAGAGATATACCGTTGGAATATTTAAATAATCCTTACCATCCAGTTGGAGGAGAAGCCCAGGACGTTTATGTAAAGGATTTAAATGGTGATGGTATTATTGATGATGAAGATAAAGCGGTTCTGGGTAATCCATATCCGGAATTGATTTGGAGTTTCTCGAATGATTTCAAATTTAAAAACTTCGATTTTAGTTTTATGTTTCAGGGCTCGCATGGAGCCGAGGTGAGAAACATGGGAGACCAGTATATCTTCAACCATTTTAATAGTAGTCAGGATTTTAATCCGGCAATAACTCCAGACCAGGAGTTTATTAAGGAGAAGATATTTACAGACGATATAGTTCAGGATGCTTCTTACATTTCATTACGAAATGTAAATTTTGGCTACACTTTTGGGAAAAACTTGTTAGAAAGAACTTTCATTGAAAAAGCACGAATATATGTGTCAGCACAAAACTTACTCTATTTTACAGCCGATGATTACACAGGTTTCAACCCTGAGTCTATAGATGATACCTCTCCAACAACCTATGGTTACCAGAGAGCAGGTTCTCCGATTGCTAAAACAATAAGTTTTGGTGTAAACATTGATTTTTAATCTGATAAATTATGGGAAACATGATTAAATATATAAGCAAAATAGCGGTGCTTCTAATTATAATAGTATTCACTGCGTGTGAGGACACATTTTTGAGTCCAGATCCTTCGGGTGTTATAACTTCTTCTAACTTCTTTTCAAATGACACTGAATTAGAAGCAGCCATTCTAAATATGTATGATGGAATTCAGGGAGTTAATTCTACAAGTACATCCGATAATCACGGTATCATGTACGAGTTCTATATTACTGAAATGAGAACTGACAATACCGAGACAAAGAGTAGCGAAGGTGAAGATGCTCAGTTTGAAAGTTTTACTGTACAAGCAACAAATGGTCGGGTTTCAGACTATTATGATAGTTACTACAACATCATTTACAGAGCAAATTTGGTTTTAGAAAACTTAGGTGTAGCATCAGAAGATGCTGTTGGTGCTTTTGAAGGCGAAGCGAAGTTTGTAAGGGCCTATGCTTACTTTAATTTAGTACGCTTATTTGGTGACGTTCCTTTAGTCGACAAAGTAATTAGTCCATCTGATGCAGAAACAGCCTATACAAGAGTATCTACTTCCACTATTTACGATTTAATTGAATCTGATTTACAAACTGCAGTTGCTAATCTTGACAATACTTATAAGGGTAGAGCTTCGAAAGCTGCAGCTCAGGCATTGCTGGCTAAAGTGTATTTAACTCAAGGTGAAAATTACGATTTAGCGCAAAGCTTGTGTGAGGACGTAATAGCTAGCGGTTTTTCGTTGCAGCCTAATTTTAAAGATGTATTTTATAACGAGTTAAATGACGAAATCATTTTTGCGGTTGAGTACCTTGGAGACCTTACTGATGACAGCCAAAACTTCTCGGCTGAATGGTTAAATGCGGTTGGTAGAACCAGTGGTGTTAACTATGTTACTGCCAATGCACGTCAGGCTTTAGACGCAATGGGTGGTGATAGAACAATGTATTCCTATCGTCAGGATGTTAAGCAATATGAAAAATACCAGGTTGTTAAGTATCTTCCGAATGGAGATAGCAATTTAGGAATTGATCCGACCTCAAGCGATCCTCAAAAAGCAGGAAACGACTGGATAATTTTACGTTATGCCGATGTGTTGTTAATGCATGTTGAAGCGATAATGGCCGGAAGCTCAGAAACTTCAAGTTCCTCGGCTATCAATTCTTTTATGCAGGTTCGTAACAGGGCTGGAATTACTGATCCAGTATCCAAAATTACCAAGGAAGATTTATTAAATGAACGTAGGGTAGAGTTGGCTTTTGAAAATCACAGATTCTTTGATTTAGTACGCTTCGGAATGGCAGAAGAAGTGTTGTCGGCTTTCTCGAATGAAACAGGTGGAAGTTTCTCGGCAACTGATTTATTGCTACCAATACCTCAGCGAGAGATTAACTTAAGTAAAGGATTGCTTACGCAAAATCCTGGTTACTAAGATTTGTTTAACAATTAACTTGATTTAAAATGAAGAATAACATTATAAATACAAAACTAAATCGAAGCTCTGTTTGGAAATTGATGATCTTGGTATTAGCAGTTTCTTTTACAGCTTGTGATTTTGCATACGATTTGCCAGAAGCAAATTCAAAACCGGATGAAACACCACCAAGTGCATACTTTACATATGCGCAGGGGCAAGGTACTGCTGAAGAATGGAAAGATTATACTTTCTCGAATTTATCAAACAGTGCTACCGACTACTTATGGGATTTTGGAGATGGTAATACCTCAATCGATAAAGATGGTAAGAATACCTATCCGGGCGAAGGAACCTATACGGTAACTTTAAAGGCTTCTGATAAGCTTGGTGTAGAAAGTACATATTCCGAAACTATTGAGGTTGTTAAACCGGAAGAACCGGAAGCTATTATCCCGGTAATTTTAGAGCCTAGTTTCGAAGATTTGACTTTGCCTGATGGAACAGGAGACGGTAGAGACTCATGGAGAAACGACTTTGGTGGGGTAATTCAAATTACCAGTAGCCCTGTTTACGATGGATCTCAGGCCGCTAAATTCCCTTCAGCAGGTGATAGAGTTGCTTACCAGGATGGAATAGAAGTGTCACCAAATACCGATTATATCCTTACCTACTATTATACCATGAAAGACGGTGCAGGTAATTTAACCGTAAGGGTATTGGGTGGAACAATAAGTGATTTATCTGAAGTTGCCGGTGCCACATTAGGTGAACACGTTGGTACCGATACAACTGATCCGGATACCTATGTGCAAGTTTCAATTCCATTTAATACAGGAACAAACGGAAGCATTGCTATACTTATCACCAATGAAGGTGTTGAGTGTCGTGCCGATATGTTTGAAATTGTGGTAGCTGAGCAAAACTAATAGGAAATGCTTAAGTCAATCGTAAATATAATCTTTCTAACTCTTAGCTTTTGTGTAGCAATGATTAGTGTTAGTTGTCAGGACTCATCCGACGATGTTCTTGATATTGTAACACCTGAAGAGGAGATAGATTATAAATTACCTGATATTGATTTAAGCAATTGGAAAGTAACACTTCCGGTTGGAAATCCAACGGAAGTGTTACCTCCTGAAATATTGGATTATGCGACGAATGAAACGCTAAAGCCTTTTATGTTCAACGATTCCATCGAAGGAGCCCTGGTGTTTTATACCTATCCCGGAGCTTCTACTGCAAATTCTTCTTACTCAAGAACTGAACTGAGGGAGTTAATGAATCCTCAGGATTATGGGAAAATGAATTGGACATTTGCGCAAGGTGGATATATGAAAGGAACTTTGGCTATGTCTGATATTTCTAAAGATGGTGAGGGGGATTATCATCGGGCTATCATCATGCAGATTCATGGCAGGTTAACCGATGAGCAAAGAGATTTGATTGGAGCAAAAGATAACAACGCCCCTCCCATATTAAAGATATATTGGGCTAACGGAACTGTCAGAGTAAAAACAAAAGTACTTAAGAATTTAAATGCTTCTTATGAAGAGATGCTTGAAACTGATACCTGGGGAGATGATGCTGGGTATACTTTTTCAGAAGCTGTTGGCTTTGGAAAATTCACATTAGAAGTGAAAGTATCGGATGGAAGAATGGAGGTCATTTTAAATGGAAAAGAATCAGTAATTTATGATAACATCCATATTGAAAAGTGGGGCGTTTTCGAAAATTATTTTAAGGCAGGGAACTATCTGGTGACACATGATGAAAATGCCTTTTCTAAAGTCAAATACTATGAATTAGAAGTGAATCATGAATAATTCAGATACCGTTCTTAGGTTGAATGTATATGATGGATTAGATCATAATCCTGGTTATTAGTTGAGTTTTAGTTTAGTTAGAATCTTTAAGGGGATGGTATTTCCCATCCCCTTTATCTCTCTCATTGTAATAAAATTTTGCATATGAACTCACGAAGGTCGTTTATAAAAATAACATCACTTGCTTCCATGGTTACTCTAATTGGTCTTAATCCTGTACTCGGGATGAGTAGTTTTGGATCCAATAGCAAAAGGAAGGTTTACATTTTTTCGAAACACATACAATGGTTGAGCTTTGAGGAAATGGCATTAACAGCCAAAAAAGTTGGTTTTGATGGAATAGACTTAACTGTTCGACCTAAAGGGCATGTTTTACCGGAACGTGTAAAAGAAGATCTGCCAAAAGCAATCAATGCAATAAAAAAGGCTGGTTTGAATGCTGACCGAATGACTACCGCCATAACAGATCCGGAAGATGCTTTAACCATTGATATTCTGGAAACTGCTGCAAGGGAAGGAATTAAAAACTATAGACTCGGATGGTTCGATTATAATCCGACTCTTTCTATTGAGGAGAACATCACTGGATTCAATCTTAAATTAAAAGGATTAGCAGATCTTAATAAAAAACTGGGTTTGACTGCAGCTTATCAGAATCACGCTGGTGAAATGGCTGGAGGCCCTGTTTGGGATATGGGCTTGATGTTGGATGGGATTGATCCGAATTTGGTTGGAGTAAGATATGATATCAGGCATGCAACGGTTGAAGGAGGTACAGCATGGCCACTGGGAATGAAATTTCTTGCAGACAAAATCAATAGCTTCGATGTCAAAGATTTTATCTGGAAGAAAACTGAAGGAACCTGGCGACCTTTTAATGTGCCGGTTGGTGAAGGAATGGTCAATTTCGAACGCTATTTCCAAATCATCGATGAGTTAAGTATTAATGGTGATTTTACTCTTCATCTGGAATATCCAATTGGTGGTGCCGAGCATGGTGCTACAACACTTTCCTGTTCGCCAGATGAAGTAATAGTAGCCATGAAAAAGGATCTGAAAACTTTACGAAGTTTCTTTTAAAAGACTAAATCAAAAATGATTCAAAAATTTATATATAGTTTTTTGTTGCTTTTGCCGCTAACTGTGTTTGCACAAAATAATGGGATAGCCTATAATCATGTGCCTACAAACGCAGAAATTATTGAATTGTTGGATGTTGATAACTACCCCGAATTAGAAGCTATAAAAAACAATTACAAGCAAGGAAATACAGAACAAGCCATTGAAGAGCTTACAAGATATTTTAAGGAAAGATTCTCAGAACGCTATTTTTTCGATTGGAAAAACTTTGAAAATCGTTTCTTCGAATACAACCAAATGTATTCAAACCGCGAAGATTTTCATACAAAAGATGCGAAGAAACATTTGGAGTTATACCCTGCCAAAACACAATGGAAAATAGGTTTCGAAAACCTAAAAGGTGAAACGGTTACATCTTACCCGTATCGCCACTTAACACGTCAACACAAAGCGGTTAGCATTGCATTTTTGTACCACTACACCGGCGATAAAAAATACCTGGATTATATACCGGATCAGGCTGCTTCATTAAACGCAGCTTTCAACAACAATCAATTCGAAATTATTGAAGAAGGTAACGGTGCGTATGAAGCGTATCGAGCTGGGAATCGTGTATGGAACTGGCTATTGGTTCATCAAATTCTTCTTGCGTCTGATGATTATTCAACCAGTCAGCAATTGGAGATGATTCGTACTTTTTTACACACGGCTGCAAAATTGTATCATCATAATCCTGTATATACTGAAGGGAACCATCAAACCCGCGGCATGAGTGCACTTGCTATGTTGGCATTTCTTTTTCCCGAGATTGAAGGTTCTGAGTTATGGAAAGAAAGATCATTGAAACGATTGGAAGAACATTTAGAGAAAGAAATTTATGCTGATGGTTTTCAATTTGAACGTACAGTACATTACCATATCGACGATATTGAAAACTATTTTTATCCTTACCAGTTAGCCAAACTAAATAATATTGAATTAAAACCCATTTGGGAAACAAGAATAAAAGGGCTTTTTGATGTATTGCTGAAAATTGCGATGCCCAACAAAAAAGCCCCCGTTTTACAAGACGATACCGGTTCGCCCTGGGCAGAATACAATGAGATTGATAATACTATGGCTTTGGGAGCTGTTTTATTTGGGGAACCCGATTACGTTTATTTTGCTTCCTCAAAAGTCTCGGCAGAATATTACTGGTATCTAAAACCGGAACAGCAGGCCAGATTAAAATCAGTTCAAAAGAAAGAGCCACAACTGGGATCGTGTGAACTTCCGGAAACTGGCTATTTTATGATGCGGAACGGGTGGAGTGATAATGATGTTTATGCCATTGTCTCGGCGGGATTAACCCCTGAAAAGCCTGATCATCAGCATGCCGATATGCTTGGATTGCAGCTTTATGCCTTTGGAAATGTTTTGTTGCCAAACTACCAGGTAAGGTACTATTTACCCGATTTCCCGGAATTTAAAAATTCATGGGTAAAAAGCGTTGCCTTGCTCGATTCAATCCCTCAGGGGCGGGAATGGAAAGGAAACCAGGGCGGAAGCGGTTTTGGGAAGTTTCTAAATCTGCCCGAGCCAAATGTGTTGGCGTGGCAAAAAAATAAGGAATTCGATGTTTTTGTGGGAAGCCATAATGGATACGACAAAGAAGGTGTTAAAACTTACCGAACCGTAATTTTTGTAAAGGATGGTTTCTGGATTGTTCGCGATCGGTTTATCGCAAACGGTGGAGAACATGAATCACAACAGGTTTGGCAGGGACATTACGATGTGGAAAAGGAAGGCACGCATATTCGTTCGGTATTTTCGAACGGAGCAGGACTGGAAATCATTCAGATGGGCGGAACTGCCGACAAAATTTCTAAAGCATCGGCTCGCGGAAAAGGGAGAAGCGTTTTCCAAAAAAGCTTTCAAAACCAAACTTCGTGGACTACACTTTTATTTCCATTCGAGAATTTTGAAGAGCGTTTGATGATCGATGATTACAACGAATTCAAAGCAAATGAATGGAACATTGTCTCAGGGATAAACAGCCCGGTTAAAACCAACGCAAAACAGGTGATCTATAAAAAAGAAGACTTTATACTTCTGGAAGCAACGGAATTGACAGTTGATAATAAAGTAGTTGCTGTAAGCTCAAAAAGCGATTTATGGGTGACGCTCGAAGAAGATAAATTGGAAATAACCAATTGTGGAATAATAGAGGTTGAGATTAATAATACGTCGGTGAAACCAGGAAAAACAGTATCATTATAATGAGCGAAACAAAGGTAAATAGAACCATATTACAAAAGATAGCCGCGCTAATACTGTCTTTTGGACCGGGCATTTTTGCCATTGGGTATACCATTGGTACGGGTAGCGTAACATCGATGATCGTTGCCGGTAGCAGCTTTGGTATGCAATTGCTTTGGGTGTTGTTGTTTAGTTGTATTTTCTCTGGGGTATTAATTTATACTTACGGAAAATATACCCTGGTAACCGGCGAAACCGCATTGTTTGGTTTTAAAAATCATTTTAAAGCTGGCAAACTATTAGCCATTCTTATAATTATTGGAATCACTTTTGGCCAATGGAATTCGCTAACTGGAATTCTTGGGATCTCCGCTAACATGATTTATGAAATTGTTGCTTTGTATTATCCGTCAATTAGCAGTTCAGAATACCAGGTAGTTTTAGGAATTGCTATTGTTATAATGATAACCTTCTATGGTTTGCTGATGGTTGGAAAATACACCTTCTTCGAGAAAGTTTTAGTGATTTTTGTAACTATCATGGGAGTGTCGTTTATTGCCTCGTTACTTTTTGTGTTTCCGCAGCCAACAGAAATTATCGGGGGACTTATCCCGTCAATTCCCGATGTTGAAGGAGGCCAGATGTTAACAGCTGCTTTTGTGGGGACAACCATGGCAGCAGCCACTTTTCTTTCACGTCCGCTTTTTGTGCTGGGAAAAGGCTGGACAATTAAAGATTTAACAAAACAGAAGAACGATTCGATAACCGCAGCTATTTTGGTTTTTATTATCAGCGGATCTATTATGGCAGTGGCCAGTGGTGCACTTTACCACGAAGGGAAAGTAGTAACCAAGGTACTCGATATGGTAAATACGCTTGAACCTATTGCAGGGCGTTTCGCACTTACCATTTTTGTTTTCGGAACACTTAGTGCCGGACTTTCATCAATTTTCCCGTGTCTGATGATTGCTCCATTATTATTGGCCGATTATCAGGAAGGGAAATTAGACACCAATTCAAAACAGTTCAGAATTGTTACTGCCATTGCAGCGTTGGTTGCTTTGTGGGTCCCCATTGCCGGAGAAAATCCTATACAAGCTCAAATTCTAACACAGGTTTTTAACGTATTTGTATTGCCATTGGTAATTGTCGGAATAATTATTCTGGCTAACAATAAAAAACGAATGGGTACGCACAAAATAGGTGCTTTTGTTAATGCCGGCCTTGTATTGGCACTGATCTTTTCATTAATCATATCGTACAATGGCGCTGCCGCCGTTTTAAATTATTTCTAAGAAATGAAATTAGTAAGATACATACTTATAATATTAATAATGCTTCAGGTGGCAATACCTGCAAATGCCGAAGTTTATAGGGTAAGCACCAAAAATCAGTTTGATGATGCAGTAGCTTCTGTTTTGCCCGGCGATACCGTATTATTGGCTGCGCAGCAATGGGATGATGTAGAGTTGGAGTTTAAAGGCGAAGGAAGCGAAAATGCTCCGATTGTATTTGGTGCCGAAACGCTCGGTCAAACCATCTTTACCGGAAATAGCCGTATTGAGATTAGTGGAAATTGGTTGGAAGTTCGCGACTTCATTTTCCGTGATGGCGATATTACCGAAAGCGGTTCCATTATCGCTTTTCGTACCGCTTCTTCATCGCTTGCACACAATTGTCGTTTAACAAATGTTACTGTTGAAAATTATAATCCAGCTAACGGAAGTATCGATACAAAATATGTTTCGCTTTACGGAACCCATAACCGTGTTGACCATTGTAGCTTCTCCGGAAAAACAAGCTCAGGAGCAACTTTTGTTGTTTGGCTTGACGAAACGCCAGATTACCATTTAATCGATCATAACTATTTTGGTCCACGCCAGGATTTGGGTGAAAACGGTGGCGAAACCATTAGAATTGGAACCAGTGATTGGGAAAGATACAATTCGAATTGTGTGGTAGAATACAACCTTTTTGATGAATGTGATGGCGAGATTGAAATCATTTCGAATAAATCAGTTGGTAACCACTATCGTTACAACAGTTTCGATAATTGTGAAGGAACACTTACCCTCCGACATGGCTCGGATTGCTGGGTGTATGGCAACTACTTTTTTGGCAATGATGAAAAGAATTGTGGCGGCATACGCCTCATTGGCCCCGGACACAGGGTGTATAATAACTACCTTGAAAATTTGGAAGGAACTTCGTATCGTGCAGCCATTTGTTTAGCTAACGGTGTCCCCAATTCTCCGGCAAACCGTTATCGTCAGGTTGAAGATGCATGCGTAGGTTTTAACACCATTGTAAATTGTAAAGAACCATTTGCTATTGGAGCAGGTGTTGATGAAGAAAAATCCCTTGCACCAATAACTTCATTTATCGAAAACAACCTGATCGTTTCTAAAGAAGGGCGTGATTTGGTAAAAGTTTACAGTTCGGCAAGTGGAGTAAACTGGAAGGGAATTTATTCCGATGCGGAAGCTATTGGAATTTCAGATGACGGTTTTGTACAAACAGAACTTCCGATGGTTTTGGATGGGAAAATGTATAGACCAACTTCCGAAAATCCGGTGATTGGAGCTGCTGTTTCAGGTGTATTTGATACTATATCTGTTGACATTGACGGGCAATTACGATCCGAAACAAAAGACGCTGGTTGTGACCAACTTTCGGATGAGGAAAAAATAACTTTCCCGGTAACAAAATCAGATGTTGGTGCCAACTACGATATTCCAACTTTTTCTCAAATAATAAAAAAACCAAATTATAATATTTCTGTAACTAAAGGATCATTAAACGTAAACTTTAGAAACGAGGGTAAGCGTATCATATCGCTTTATTCGGTATCCGGAAAGTTGCTTTCTACTTCTCAGGTTTATGCTCAAACATTTAATCAAATGGTAAGTCAGTTTCCTCATTTTCTGATTGTAGAAATTCGTGAAGCTGGTAGTAAATACGCAGTAAAACTAATTCAATAAATAACGATGAAAAACATTCACATTTACATATCGCTTTTACTTTTTGTCGTTCTTTTTTCTTGTAAGAAAACGGAAACTATAAATGATGAAACTAAAGGTTTCCCAAGGCTCATTATGCAAAAAGCAGATGTTTCGGGTATCGTTGATGGTTTGCAAAAATATCCTCTATTACAATCATCATATGAGAATGCAAAAGAAATTGCAGATAAAGGAATAGAAGCTGGAATTGTAGTCCCTTTTCCAAAAGATCCTGGCGGTGGTTATTCACACGAAAAACACAAACGGAATTACATAGAAATGTATAATTCCGGACTTGTATATCAGCTATGTGGCGATGAAAAATATGCTGTGTTCGTGCGCGATATGCTGAATGAATATGCAGCCCTTTACCCAACGCTGGGTATTCATCCTATGAAGAAGAACCAGTCCCCCGGGAAATTGTTTTGGCAGGGATTAAACGAGTCGGTTTGGCTGGTGTATACTATTCAGGCTTATGATTGTATTCACGAATTTCTAACGGTGGAAGAAAGAGCCAACATTGAAAACAATCTTTTTAGAAACGTAGTTAAATTTTTTACTGAAGAAGATAAATATTCATTCGATCGAGTGCACAACCACGGAACCTGGGCAGTTGCCGGAGTAGGTATGACCGGAATGGTTTTGGGAGATTCCGTATTGGTACAAAAGGCATTGTACAGTACAAAACTG
>NZ_JBFHGM010000071.1:0-19734 GCF_041583095.1 Draconibacterium sp. | reverse complement strand
TGATTTACCTGAAAGAGCAATGGCTTCATTCAGTTCATAGCCACGATCCCGCATCAGGTTGATGTAATCTACCAACACGATCCCGTTCTTGACCACAATACCAACCAGCATAATTATTCCCAAAGCGCCAATCATATCCAGAGTGGTACCGGTAATGAGCAGTGAGAGGATAACTCCGGTAAATGCAAAAGGAATAGCCATCATAATGATAAATGGTTTGGAGTAGGATTCGAACTGCGATGCCATTACAATATACACCAGTAATACGATCATTAATCCCAGAAGTATTATATCTCCGAAGGTTTCCTGTTGGTCTTCATAAGTTCCTCCCAAACGGATATTGATATTATCCGGTATATCAATATTTTTTACAACTCCATCAATATCTTCAGCCAGTTCGCCCAACGAAATTTTGTAAGGCAATGATGAAACCTTTACCACGCGCTGTCTGTTTTTCCGCTCAATATCCTGGGGCGACCAATGCTCCTCTATTTTAGCGACTTCTTTCAGCTTTATGATTCCACCTGTTGCAGTGGGGATCGACATGTTTTCGAGTTCCGTTAATGAATTACGGTTTTGCTCTTTCATTCTCACTACAATATCATACTCGTCCCCGTCTTCTTTCAGATAACCGGTTTGCATCCCGTTTATCCGGTTGCGGACATAGGTTGCCACAGTTGCCGAGCTTACGCCATGAAGCGCCAGTTTCTCTTTGTCCACCACTACTTTCAATTCCGGGCGATCTTCTTCCCTGCTAATGGTTATGTTTCGGGCACCCGGTACGCTGTCGGTAATTGCCTGTCTGATGTTTTCTGCCAACAGGTAGGTTTTATCGAAATCGTAACCATAAATTTCAACATCAACGGTAGAAGCTCCAGTCATTCCCGAAGAGGAAGCCATTGCCTGATAGTCCGTAATTTCAGGATATAGCGCCATTTCCTGTCGTAACACTTCCGCTATTTCATCAATGCTGCGTTCCCGCTCCTGTTTTTTGTTGGCAACCAAAATCATTGAGATTTTACTGTTTGTACTTGACGAAAACAGTGCTGATATTCCGGCTTCTTCATTGAGGCCTGCCGATGTGGATATTATGCGTATCTCAGGAGCAATTTCCATAAACCGTTGTTCCAGTCGACGGGCAGTCTTCAATGTTTCTTCGATACGTGTTCCCTGGTTTAGTTCCACAGTTACTTCCAAACGTCCATTGTCGGTTGTTTGCATAAAATCGGTTCCAATCATACCTGAAAACAACGGAATAAGCGAGGCGCCAAAAATACCCAGGGCGAAAAGCAGTGTAACTAATTTGTTTTTTAAACAAAAACGCAGTGAGTTGGAATAAAACTCATCCACTTTATCTAAAAATTTTACAATATGCCTGTCGTACCAGCTCTTTTTATCGGTTTCCTCAATCAAGTGGCCTTTGTCATCTACTTTGATTTTTTTAGACTTCAACAGCTTTGAACTCAACATTGGCGTTAGCGTAATGGCGATGATAGTGGAGGTAACAACCACCAAGGTAACAATCCAGCCCAGTTCTTTAAACAAAATACCCGCCATCCCGGTTAGCATAGTCAGAGGCATGAATACAACTACTATGACTAATGTAGTTGCTATTACCGAAACCCAAACCTCATTGGTTCCATACTTAGCGGCTTCGCGCGGACTGCTACCGCGTTCAACGTGCCGGGTAATGTTTTCGAGCACCACAATAGCATCGTCAACCACCATCCCGATAGCAATGGTTAATGACGAAAGCGAGATGATATTCAGTGAACTACCGGTAAATGCCAAATAAATAAATGACACAATAAGGGCTATGGGAATAGTAAAGCCAATAATCAGTGTGGCACGCCATCTTCCAAGGAAAAACAGCACTACGATTACCACAAAAAGTAAAGCCCACATAATAGACTCCGCAAGGCTGTTAACCGAATTTTGGATGTCTTCCGATGAATCGTAAATAACATCGAATTTAATATCAGGAGGAAGTTCGTTTCCAATCCTTTTTAACTCTTTATTGAGATCTTCCAATATTCTTACTGTATTTCCTCCGGTAGCTTTGGTTATAACTAAGCGAACACCGTCCTTGCCATTTATTTTTTCGTCGAGCGACAAATCTTTAATGGTATCCCGGACTGTTGCAATATCACGTACAAAAATTTGTTTTCCTTCAACTGTGGTACTTACTACAATATCGTTAATCTCGCTACTCTCAATGTATTCGCTGCGAACTTGTACCTGGTATTGCTCTTTGTCCATTTTTACTACTCCGGACGCAAGATTGAGGTTATTATTCCCAATAGCGTTTCCAACGGTTTCTAACGGCAGTTTGTAGGCATCCAGCTTTTGTTGGTCAAGGTCAACATAAATGTAGCGTTCGGGAGACCCCATTATTGAAATATTACCAATTCCATCTACCCTGTTAAGTTGAGGAACAACATCATCGTTCAATATTTTATCCAAACCCGCGTAGCTCTCGTTGGCGGTTACAGCATACATGGCAATAGGAATAGAACTACTGCTGATTTTAAAAATAAAAGGGGTAGAACAACCACTTGGGAGGTTATCTCTTATCATGTCAATAGACGAACGTACATCATTAATAACTTCATCGAGGTTGGTTTCCCATTCAAACTCCATCGATATCATTGACACATTATCGCTTGATGTAGAAGTTATCTCTTTTAGCCCGTCAACCGAATTTAACCCGTTTTCAAGCAGGCGGGTTACATTGGTCTCCACTTCACTGGCATTTGCTCCCGAGTAGGTTGTCATAACCGTTACGTATGGCGGATCTATTTCGGGAAATTGATCAATAGGCAATCTCGACAGGGAGTACAGCCCTATCACTACAACGGCAACGAATATCAATAGCGTTGTTACCGGTTTTTGTATTGCTGATTTATATATGCTCATTTTTTAATCTTCGTTTTGGTTTTTGAACCTTAAACTTATTTTACAACGTCCAGTTTTGTACCATCAATCAGTTTTGCCTGGCCTACGGAAACCAACCTGTCTCCTTCTTTCAGTTCCCGGGAATAAACATCAATCATCTCGTCATAACGGTCTCCAAGGGTAACATCAACGCGTTTGGCCACTCCGTTATCATCGATAAAAACATAGCGGTTATTTGAACCAGTAAGTTTTAATACCGCCTGATAGGGCACCAGAAGGGCTTCTACTTCATCAAGGTTAAAAGTTGTGCGCACAAACATACCCGGGCGTAATAAATCGCGGTCGTTTTTAATCCTGAGCTTTACCTGGAATGTGTGTGTATTTTGATCGATAGTTGGGTAAACGATCTCGATTGTAGCCGGGAAAATCTGGTCTGGATAAATTTCGGTTTTTACGTCAACTGCCATACCACTTTTTACATGAGGAAAATAAGATTCAGGAATATTTACCAATGCTTTAAGCAGGTGGATCTGCGTTACTACCAAGATTGGATTTCCGGCATACAACTCGCCATCTTCATAATTCTTTTCTGAAACAACCCCTGTTATCGGCGTTTTTACAAAAGTGTTTGCAGTCAGAAAATCAACGTTTTCTTTCGACTGGTCGTAATTCAGTTTTACCTGGTCGTACGACTGTTGTGAGGTTGTATTTGTTTCTCTCAATGCCTTGTTCCGGTCTAGCTCAACGCCTAAGTTTGCAAACGTAAGTTTGGCAGTATTTAGTTGATTTTGATCCATACGGACAAGCATGTCTCCGGCTTTTACATTCGATCCTACCTCAACGTATATATGCTCGATATGCCCATTTACCGAAGGAGCAATATTTACGGTTTCATAGCCTTCCAGAGTGGATGAAAGTTCTACTCGTCGATTAATTTTTGTTTTCTCAAGCGCTATTGTTTTAACTTTTTCAGCACGTTGAGATTCAGTGGCAGTGTTATCTTTGGTCTCTTGTCCACCGCAGGCAGATAAAAATAGTATCAGGCCAGATAAAGCGGCTAAACGAAAAAAAGTATTCATATTCTTATTTGTTTCTGAATTATTTATTTTTCAACATTTAATAATTGTTCCAGGTCTATTTGAGCTGAAACGACTTCCAATAACGATTGTACATAACTGTTTTGAGCAGTAACCACATTGGTACTGGCATCGGTTACATCCATACTGGAAGCCATTCCGTGTTCGTATTTTCTGGTAATATTGTCAAACACCCGTTGACTTACTTCAACATTTTTCTTCTGAGCTTCAAAACTATCGTAAGCAGAACTCAGGTTATAACATAATTGGCGATGTTGAATATTTAATGATTCCTCGGTATCGGCAAGGGTATTTAACTGCGCTTCGTACTTTAGTTTTGTTTCTTTGAGTGCTGCCGACCTGTTGCCGCTCGAAAAAATAGGAATACTAAGTGTTGCCCCAATTGAATTGGGCGGAGTCATATTAAAAGTGCTCTCATCGCTGAAATAGTCTATTTTGGTATATCTGTAATACGCACTTAAAGAAGGGGCATAAGCCCATTTTTTCATATTAACTTGCGTTTTCAACTGCTCAACATTTTGCTGCATTAACTGGTAATCATAATTTTTATCCAAAATAAAATCAAGGTTTAACAGCGACAGTGCGTTATCTGTGTCCATTAAACCGGGAAGATTTTGCGACAAACTGATTTCGGTAAATACATCAACACCCATTTGCAGGCGCAATGAATTGTAAAGCATTTCCAGTGACCGTTTAGACGAACGAATATTTGTCTCCATTGTCACTATCTGTACCGATATCTGATCGGCAGCAATTTGCTCGGCTACTCCAACTTCTACCGACTGTTCGGTGTGTTTAAACAGTTGATGAAGGTTCTCCAAATTTTTCTCAAGTAAACCAACGCTTTCGTGCATAACCAGGATCGAATAATATAAAGTCTTTACCTGGTCAACGGTTTGCTGTTCGGTTTGCTTCCTCGAAATGTCTGCCATCTTTACGGAGATATCATTTAGCTTAATGCCAATTATCTGAGAAACACTGGCTCCTATTGAAGCAGTTACTGAAAAAGTACCGGATGGAGGCATGGCAATTTTGTTCCCTGACAGGTCTAATTTATGCCCCAGATTGTTGGAATAGTCGGCCCCCGCATCTACCTGGGGTAGCATTGCTGAAAGCGATTGCCAGCGTGCAGCCTCGGCTTCTCTGATAGATAATGATGCATTTTTTAATGTTCGGTTATGCTCCAATGCATAATTTTGTGCATCCTTAAGGGTAAGACTCAATTTTTCCTGGGCAAAAGACTGTATGCCCAGCAAAAGCCCCAATACAACAATTTTTAATTTGTGTTTCATGTATATCTTATAAATTAAAATGGCGGTATAAAAACGAATGCAAATCTGCTAATCTTAATTGCCCGCTAAAAAAATATTCAAGGAAAGGGGCTAAATATTCAAGAAAAGGGGCTAAATATTCAAGAAAAGGAAATATTTAACGAATCAGCACAGTGTGGGTTCCCGTCGCTCCGAAATCAAGTGCCCGAAAACGCATAACGACCGCCTTAACAGGCGTTTATGACACGCATGGAAGAAAGCTGCGTTAAAAATGATTACGAATTATTTCTCTAAGTTTACTTAACGCAACTAAGTCGCTGGCAAATAATCCTTACATTTACCCGAAAATCAGAATGAATAGAAATACAGATGGTTGAGCATAAATTTTTTCTTTTACGGAAATCCCAAATCATTTGGATTGGAATTGCTTTCGTTTACTTCATTATTGGAGCAAGATACTCGTGGCAAGGATCGATTGTTCCGGCACTGCTTTTTACATCAGGCCAGTATTCCTTGTTTCAGATTAATCAGAAACGACTAATTCGAAGGTATTATGAAGCCTCTCAAATAAAGTTCTATCTCTATAATTTCCTGCTAATTTTTATTATCGCAGTAATTTTAAGCTTGCTTCTCCACATTTATATCCATTTTTATCCTTCGCTTACTCCCTCCAGTGCCCCTAAAGCCCGTATTTCTTCTGCTATACTATTTTATATGATTTTTTGTGGTATCGCATCCGGAGCCAGTGTATTCTTATACCTGCTTGAAAAGGAGAAGAAATCGAAAGTTGAAATAGAGAAGTTAAAACGGGACAAAAGTGAAAGTGAACTTAAGTTTTTAAAAACCCAGATTAATCCACATTTTTTGTTTAATGCCCTCAACAATATATATTCATTGGCTTATTCTGAAGACAAAAAGGTTCTCGATAAAATTGCAATGCTCTCTGATATGCTTCGATATGTACTTTACGATTGTGAGTCGGACTACATTCCACTTGATATGGAAATTGAATATATAAACAGCTTCATTGAATTTCAGCAACTTAAAACAGAACACGAACAAAACATACATTTTACGGTCAACAATAACTCATTAAATAAACAAATTGCCCCTATGCTGCTTGCCCCGCTTGTCGAAAATGGATTCAAACACAGTCGGATAGAGGATACTCCTGCGGGCTTTGTAGATATACAACTTACCGCAGATAGTGAAAAGTTATGTTTTATTGTTTGCAACAGTATTCCCGATAAGAAAAAAGTTTCAACAAAACTAAATAAGGAAGGTGGAATAGGAATTGATAACATAATGAGCCGTTTGAAGCTAATATATCCGCAAAAACACTTGTTCGAAATAGACAATACAAGTTCAAAAGTTTATACAGTGAAACTCGAATTATACAAGAAATAAATGGAAGAATATCAAAAATATAACTGTATAATTATTGACGATGAATTCCTTGCCAGGAAATTAATTGCCGATTATATTTCAAAAATAGATCACCTCAACCTGGTTGGAAGTTTCGACACCCCTATTAAAACCATCGACATCATTACGAAAGGAAATGTAGATGTTATATTCACCGATATAGAAATGACCGATATATCAGGGATCGACTTCATACAAGAACTTTCGGTTCCCAATCAACCTATAATTGTGTTTATTACCGCTTATCCGCAATACGCAGTTCAGGGCTTTGAAATTAATGCTGTTGAATATTTGCTAAAACCTGTTTCATTTCCGCGCTTTGTAAAAGCGGTGAATAAAATAACTACTATTCTGAAAGCCAAACAAAAACTGCAATTACTTGAAAACTCACAGCCCCCAATTCAGCCGGTAATAGAGA
Organism: Draconibacterium sp.; assembly: GCF_041583095.1. NCBI lineage: Bacteria > Pseudomonadati > Bacteroidota > Bacteroidia > Marinilabiliales > Prolixibacteraceae > Draconibacterium > Draconibacterium sp. Next base: position 12,628 of record NZ_JBFHGM010000071.1, on the reverse strand, counting down.
AAAAAGGTTTTGTGATTATTAAAAACGAGCGTAAGATTGTAAAACTTCTGCACGAGGAAATTCTGTTTATTGAAGGGGCATTGGAATATGTAACTTTTCAAACACGAAACAAAAAGATTATGGGGCTTTTTTCTCTTAAAAATCTGGAAAAAGAGTTACCGGAAGATAAGTTTATGCGAATTCACAAATCATACATCGTAGCATTGGATAAAATTTCTGAGATAGATGGGAACCTGGTGAGAATAGACCAATTTACAATCGCTGTAAGTAAAGCTATTCGGCCAAAGTTGCTAAAAGCGTTTTCAAAGTAATTTTAAACTCACAAATCAATTTTTTTCCTGATTCCCGCTTGATATTTACGAAAAGGAGACAGACAAAGATTGTCGCGACGATTTCTCTTTCAAACGAGTTTCTGATTGTTCACTAATTGTGCATTCGCTAAAAACTTGAACACCGCAATTATTTTAACAAGTTTAAGTTTGGACTCAATGAGACTAATGACCTGTTTATACGATTCTGCAGATTGGCTAATCTGATAAATAACTGTTTATTAGAGATTTTATTCACATTTGAAATCCGGCAGGATCTTTATAAACCTAAAACCTCTCCTAAAAGCTTTAGTTCTTCTAATAAATGGTTCGAATTTTGTGCCGTAGGGTTCACCAAAACAAAAAAGCTCTGTAATCGAAATAATTACAGAGCTTTTTGTTTATTGATTGCTGTTTTATATTACAGATAAACCATAAAAAACCTTGAAACAAAAACATATCTTAATTTTAGAGATCAATAGCTGTCAGCTGAATTTTATCCAACCATATTTTTTCGTTCACAGGAACCTGGCTTAAATCAAATACCAATCGAAATCTTCCTGGCTGCATTATCTTTTTGGTTTGAAAACTATACTTTTCGGTTTGCCTTTTCACAACGAATTCAATTTCTGAACTCCCCCCCTTTTACCGATGGGCTCGAAGGATACCTGTAGTTTTGCATTACAGGTGGCAATTGACTTAATTGTCACCTCATATTGCTTATCGTCTCCGTTTGGGAAAGTCCAAATCAAAGATGCTTCACTACCCGATTCAATAATTTCTATTTCGTTCGAATTCACCCCGGATATTTTGAAGTCTGGTTAATTGAGAAGATGGCCTTTTCATTTGGGTTATGAATATCCCAGTCTCCAAAATTGAAACTCCTCGAAGCAGAGCTGACGAGGAATCCTATTCCGTTAAGGACTTTTTTATTGTTTTGTTCGCTTACTCCGAGGCAAAGCCATCGGGGAATGCCTCACCGGAATTCAAATCAAATTCACCATTTATCATTCGTTTGTAAGCTCTTGAACGTTCTCCATAGTCCCTGGTATCCATTGGAAAAATTGTAGGATAGTATTTGTATTCAACCAATCTGATTCAGAGATTTTAAAAGATAATATTGTCTTCGGAACTTTTATAAGATTCCGAATTGAATGAATTGAACCAAATCCTATAGCCCCAACGGTGTACAACAAATAAATATATTCCGAGATTTCGAATTGTCATTATCCTGTTTTTCTCCACCGAGACAGAGTTCTTTTAGCCGTTCGAAAGATCCGCTCCAGTAGCAAAAATGATAGTTCAAAAACGCCATTTTCTAACGAAACAAAGTGTTATTTTCTATATTTTCTTATCAAAGGCGGCCCGAAATACCAATTACATATCATAAATATCTAACTGGTAAAGCAACATATATAATACAATGAAAATTTCATAAAAATCGTTACTATTTAATAAACTAACCAACAATACATTACCTTTTCGTTCATTAAAATTAACCTCCAAAATTTGCATATACCAAAGCTTACACCTACATTTGAGTTATACAAAACGAGTTCATTGAGAGAGAAAAAATATTTTCCGCATTGATCTATAAATTGGTAAACTCAACAGAAAAAATTAAACCGAGTAAGCTCTTTATGGTTGTAAAAGCAGGCCTTGTAGTCCGTCAGCTGACGGATGAGTCTTCGGACCGGTGGAAGTTTGATCAACCGGGCGCTCAAATCCTGTTATACAGGGGTTTTCACAATGGATTAGTGCGGAATTTTTTTGTCCTTACGCGAACTTTCTCACAAACACCAGCAATACCATTAATACACTAATAAACACCGAAGTACGGGCGATAAAATCGCCATGTTTTACATAGTAAGTAAGTGTTTTGTTTTTGTTAACCGATCCGGCAATTGCGGCTTCCTTCCACCAGTTTGTTGCCTGCAAAACATCGCCACGCTGATTGATAAAACACGAGGTTCCGGTATTTGCCGACCGTGCAATACTTCGCCGCGTTTCCACTGCCCGCAATTGCGAAAACAACAGGTGCTGTTTATAACCGCGTGAGTTTTTCCACCAGCCATCGTTGGTGATCACAAAAATTACATCAGCCCCTTTTTTTACGTAATCGGTCACATAGTCGCCAAAAACTGATTCGAAACAAATTACCGGCGCGATCACCGCTTTTTTGCTCACCAGGTTAGAAGCTTCTTTTTGTCGCCCCAGCGAGCCGGAAGCACCTCCCAGATCAATATAATTGTTCTTCAGAAAGGAGAAATACTTTTGAAAAGGAACCTTCTCTACGCCAGCAACCAATTTCGATTTATGGTAGGTCTGAATCTCACCGTCTGTGGTGAAAAGCATCGCAGTATTATACCGGTCGTAAGTTATGCCGTTGTTGTGCTGTGCCGAATAGGTAATATCATCCTTGTTTTCGTATTGTCTGAATGACGAAACACCAAAAACCATATCCGCCTTCTCATACCGTTGAAGAAAACTATCGAGACGAATCAAAAAAGCATTCGATTCAAAAGTAGCTTCATTCCAAAGTGTTTGATGTTCAAATAAGGTTTCCGGGCCAACAATAAAGTCGGTACTGTCGCTGGTTACTTTGGCTGCCAAACGAAGAAAATCATCCAGTTTTTGTGTTTCTGCTTCCATATCGAACTTTTCATTATACGGATCGACGTTGGGCTGGACTATTGCAATGTTTATTGGATTTTCTGCCTCCATGTAAGAGGAATACATCCGAAAAGAAATGATTAAGGGAACGACCAATAAAACCAGTAATACAGTTGAGCTAGTAATCGTTTTTTTTAATGAACTTTTTAGATGAACATTTCTAATTAGCTGAAAAAGGAATAAATTCAAGAGCAAAATCCAGAGCGTTCCGCCAAAAGTTCCGGTGTATTCGTACCACTGAATGATTTTCACATTATTCGCCAATACACTTCCCAGTTGCAGGCAAGGCCATTCAATATCCCATTGAAACTGCAAAAACTCCAGCGAAATCCAGAAAACTACCAGCGAAATATAGCCAAGCGGAGACGACATTTTTCTTCGGATGGAATGAGCCCCCCACCAAACCAGCGACATCAGAAATGCATTAAAGATCATGGCAGCCCCCACTCCCGCCAGCGAAACTTTCATCATCCACCACGAAGCCAAAACATTCCAAATCAACGCGGCAAGAAAAACATGTCCCCACAGCGAAACCGGAGGAAATCCTTCTTTGTACTTTAAAAAGAAATTTTCGAGATAAAGCAGCGGAATAAGTGCAATAAAAAGCACCCAACCGGGAAATCCGAGCCAGGGCAGACTTAACAATACACCGGTACCAGCTGAAAGTAATAGCCTGTGAAATCGGTTCATAGGCAGTTGAATTTTTATAGCAAGTCGGAATAAACCGCTTTTTTATTCCCCTTTGATTTTTCGAAAACAAAATCAACCTTTCCAACCACAAGACCACCCCACCAGGCTTGATTTACAATTACAGGTTGCCCGAGTTTGTTCTTTTCTTCCAGCGGTTTTTCAAGGTACGAATGCGTGTGTCCGCCAATAATTAAATCTGTGAATGAAGTTTCGGCCGCAAGGTCCAAGTCGCTTACCTTCTTATCGCGGTAGCGTAACCCTAAATGCGACAGACAAATTACCAAATCACATTTCTTGTCATTTCTCAGGAAACTTTCCATTTTCTGTGCAACAACCAGCGGATCGTTATAAACTGTATCGCCGTAATTCTTCTTTCCAACCAGATTCTCCAGTTCGATGCCCACTCCATAAATTCCGATTTTTACTCCGTCGCGCTTAAAAATTTTATACTCCGGGAAACTTCCCGATAAAATGGTATCAGAGAAATCGTAATTCGAAGAAATGATCGGGAATTCGGCATTGGGCAGCGGATTTTTAATCCCCTGCAAGCCGTTATCAAATTCGTGGTTACCAATTGTACTGGCATCGTAACCGGCCTCGCTCATTACCTTTAACATCAACTCACCTTTAAAGTAGTTAAAGTAGGGCGTTCCCTGGAACATATCACCGGCGTCGAGCAACAAAGTATTCGGATTTTTTTGTCGCTGCAAAGTGGCCAGTTTGGCAATACGTGCCAAACCACCTTTGTTGGCATAGCGTTCGTTTGTGCCGGTAAATGGCTCGATATGACAATGAATATCGTTGGTATGTAATATCGAAATCGTGGTGAAATCTTCGTGAGCAAATAATTCGTAAGGTACCGCTCCTAAAGTGATTCCGGCTGTTCCGGCGGCAACGTTTCTTATAAATCTTCTTCTATCCATTATCTAATCCTCCCATCCAGTTTTGGGTTAACCTGCTGATTATTATCAGCCAGTTCTTCCAGGTAATCAATTATTACATCACGTATTTTTTCACCGGTGTTTACAAACTGCTCATTTTCGGCTAACATTTCAAGTCCGTCGCCACCGGCTGCCACATAATCGTTGGTTACCAACCAGTAACTTTTATCAGCAGTAATTTCCTCGCCACCTATTTTCACCTCTGTAGCTTTATCTCCGGCAATAACCATCTGTACGCCGCCAACACTACCACCTCCATGATCGGCAATATAATCGAGAAAGGCCTGCATTTTGTCGCCTTTTAATTCCAGTAAAACCAGTTCATTTTCGAAAGGCATTAACTCAAAAATATTTCCAACGGTGATTTCCCCTTTCGGAAGTGTTGACCGGATACCACCGTAGTTAAAAAACGAAACAGCTGGCTTTAAATTCAGTTGCTGGTTATTGGCTACAACTGCGCCCTGTTCGAGCAATAAGTCGGCCAAAAAGTTGGTCAGTAAACTTTCGGGTTTGTCTTTAACCAGTTCATTTTCAGAGATGGCAAGTACCCGGTTCATATCTTTTTCAAGTATATTTTTATATGGAGCATAAAGCTCTACAATAGTACTATCCATTGTTCCAACCTCTTCTGAGACAGAAACATTCTCGATTTCATAACTTTTTTGAACAAACTGTGTTGTACACGAAAAAGTGAATAACAGGCAAGTTATTAACAACAGGTAGCTGATAGTTTGTCGCATAAATAAATCAGATTTTTTTCCGTTAATTCTATTTTAGCATTAATGTTGTTCAAAGGAAACAAAATAGTAGTGAACATGTTCGGGTTAAACTTACATATAAAATCAGTTACCAAAATAACTTTCGTGTTATTTTTGGCGATAATTCTGCTTCCCTTTAACAGCCTTTCGCAAAGCAAGGAAGTTGTTGCACTAAAAGGCGATGGAATTTACCGTTTGCTAACCAGGCACGGCTTATCATCAGCCGAGTATATGGATGACTTTATTACTTTAAACAAAAGCAATCTGGGGCGAAATAATACCTTGCTTGCCGGAGTAAAATACAAACTTCCTGACACAGCAAAACTGCCGGCAACGCCTGCATCAAGTTCCACTCCATCAAAAGGAACCGGAAAAATGGTGCATTACGATATTTTTGGCAGCGAATATGCCGATATTGAGATCTTAAGTAACAATTTAAAAGGGGCAGTTTATTACCTGGTTGGAGGCCATGGAGGCCCTGACCCCGGCGCTGTTGGGAAATACAATGGCTATTACGTATATGAGGATGAATATGCCTACGATGTTACTTTACGCCTCGCGCGAAATCTTATTGCCGAGGGAGCAACAGTATACCTGATCACCCGTGACAAAAACGACGGAATTCGTGATGAATACAGCCTGAAAGCCGATAAAGATGAAGTTTGTTATCCTAACTTACAAATTCCGCTCAATCAAACACGGCGCCTGCGTCAACGTACAGATGCGGTTAATCAGCTTTATAAAAAGCACAAGGGAGCCTTTCAGCGTATGATTGCGGTGCATGTGGATTCAAGGTCCAAAGGCGAAAATATCGATATCTTTTTCTATCACGACAAACGCAGTGAAACCGGTGAAAAAGCATGTAAAATTCTTCGTGACACGATTGAAAAAAAATACCACGAAGTTCAGCCCAATCGAGGTTACACCGGCACAGTATCAACCCGACCTTTGTATGTGGTTAAAAATACCTGGCCAACTGCTATATTTATTGAACTGGGCAATATGAACCATGAGCGCGATGTAAAACGCCTGGTTATACCCGACAACCGTCAGGCTGTGGCCAACTGGTTAGCCCTTGGCTTAATAACCGACTATAAAACCAATAAATAACCCGCTTCTTTCCTGCTCAACTTAAAACCTAACCATTTGTTATGCTTGTGTGAAGCAAAAACAAATAATATTACTTTTTGACGGGTTTTGTAAGCTCTGTAATTCCGCCGTGGATTTCATTATAGAAAAAGCGCAGGAGAACGATTTTAAGCTTCTGGCACTACAATCGGAAGAAGGGCAACAAATTTTAAAGGAGTTTGATTTGCAGCCTGAAATTAACACCGTAGTGCTTATTCAAAACGATAAGGTATTTTCTGAATCGGATGCAGTACTTGAAATCTGTAAACACCTAAAAGCTCCGTGGAATTGGCTAACTGCGTTTAAGCTACTACCTAAAAGCTGGCGCGATAGTTTGTATCGTTTTGTGGCCAATAAGCGTTACAAATGGTTTGGCAAACGAACGAGTTGCCGTACTTTTTAATGGATAAACCCCTTCCCTGCATTTAATATTACCCTGCGAGTATATAATATCGTAGTGCGAGCTACTAATATTTACGTGCGAGCTATTTGTATAATAGTGCGAGCTATATATATAGATGTGCGAGTAAGAATTATTGCCATGCGAGTATAGCTCGCACCTGTTTATTAGTAGCTCGCAGGTGTTTTTTTATTGCTCGCATGCCATTATTAATACCTCGCACGCCTTTATTAATTACTCGCAAGGCATTTTTACCAGCTCGCAGCCCTATTTTTATAGCAGGAGCATCTGAAAATAGACAGGGATTGAGAATAGTGTTTTAGGGAGTTAAGCTAAATGTTTTTAGAAATCAAAATCGCCACTTTCAAAATCGCGGTAAAGTTTCGACAAATCGCCCAACCATTTGCTAATACGTTTTATGGCTTCCAGGGTATCAATCGAAATATTTTTTTGTTGCATTTTAAGCAGCAGAAAACCATATACAGCAGTAATTCCCAGGTCGACATCATTTTTCGCTTCCGGGTTTTTCTCTTTCAACTCCGACACCAGCCCCGCAACCGTTTTGTAGGTTTGCACGTACATACCGTCTTTCGAAGTTTCCATCAGCTTTAAATGAAAATCGTTTACATCCGAAACCAGGTTGTTAAGAAACTGAAAATGCCCTTTCTCCCTGATCTGCTCTTTATCCATCATCAGCACCAAATTGGCATACCAATCAGTTATGGCAGCTTTGGTTTTATCATCAGCTTTATAATGGGCTACCAAACGATCCTCGATAAGCTCCATATCCAGTTTAAAAGCCCTGATCATGTCCTCAATTTGATACATATACAAGATGTATTCGGCAATATTCTCTTTTCGTTTTTGTTTTGCTACAAGCATAATTTTTGTTTTTTGTTTCGATGACTCAAGATAAAAGTAAAAAGGCAAAAGTAAAAAGTGGTGAGTTTTCAATCTCTTTTCAATCTCACCTTCACAAAGTCTCAGCGCTCAAAATCTCTGTTCAATCTTAAACTCCATCTTTTTTAACTATCACCACTCAAAAAAGTCATCCAAATCGCGGCGGTCTTTTTTGGTAGGTCGCCCGGTGCCTTTTTCGCGAACACTCCAGCGCATGTTTTTTTGCATCTCGAGCAATTCGATTTCCTCGGGTGGCGTTACATCCTCAGCAAAATCTGTAACCAATTTGGCTCCCATTCTTTTTCCGGTAAGCGCCAGCACTTTAAAACTTTTGGTAATTGGCGATTTCCGCACCTTTACGATCTCTCCAACATGTACTTCGCGCGAAGCTTTTATTACTGAATCACCAATTGTTACATGGCCTTTTTTGCAGGCTTCGGTAGCCTGACTGCGGGTTTTAAAGATCCGCACGGCCCACAACCATTTATCTATGCGAACTCCTTCTGCCATCTATTTTTTGTTATGGAAATTCATTGTGCGCTCGACACCAAGTGTTCCAAAGCTTTTTATTATTTCAATGGAATCGTCGATTTTAAATGGTAATTCCTTTTGCTCTTCTTTCGACCACTCGCCTAACACGTAGTTTACCTGGTGTCCTTTATGGAAATCGTCGCCAATGCCAAAACGTAAACGGGCATAATCGTTTCGTCCCAGCACCTGGTTAATGTTTTCGAGCCCATTGTGTCCGCCAGCTCCGCCTTTGGCGCGTACTCTGAGTGTACCAAAGGGCAATGCCAGGTCGTCAACCAGCACCAGCATGTTTTTTATATCAATCTTTTCTTGTTGTAACCAGTAATTTACTGCCCGTCCACTCAGATTCATGTAGGTGGTTGGCTTTAGCAAAATAAACGTTCGGCCTTTGAACTTATATTCAGCCACAAAACCGTAACGCTTATCGCTAAAACTAATATTGGACGCCTCAGCGAGTGCGTCCAATATTTGAAAGCCAATATTATGGCGAGTATTTTTATATTCTGGTCCTATATTACCGAGTCCGGCAATTAAGTATTTCATCTGTTTTTAGTTTTATTTCAGATGATTCGCCTTGCTTAAGCAAGACTCATTTCACTTGAATATAATTTATTCTTCTGAAGATTCCGGTGTTTCAGCTTCTTCAGCTGCCACTTCTTCTTCTTCCTCATCGTCGTCAACCATGGCACCGGCAGCAGATCTTGCAGCCCTTGTAATACCAACACCAACGATAACATTCGATTTAGGATCTAACAGCTCGATTCCCGGAATATTCAGGTCAGCCACTTTAATACTTTGGCCGATATCAAGTTTTGTTACATCAATATTGATTGTATCAGGTAAGTTCGCAGCCAAAGCTCTTACGCTCAAACGACGAAGTGTGCTGTTTAATTTACCACCTTTTCTTAAACCTTTAGCAAAACCTTCAATTTTTACAGGAATGTTGATTTTTACTGGTTTATCATCTTTGATTTCAAGGAAATCAACGTGAAGTACCAACTCCTCAACCGGGTGCCACTGAATGTCTTGCATAATTGCTTTATATACAGTACCATCAATGTCTAGGTCGATAAGGTATACGCTTGGTGTATAAACTAATTGTCTTAACTCGGCAAAAGAAACTGCGAAGTGAATTGGCTGCTCGCCACCGTACAATACTGCAGGAGCTTTCTCTTCTACGCGAAGTTTTTTTGCGTCTTTCTTTCCAAGAGAACTTCTTAATTCTCCTTTAATTACTACTGATTTCATTTTAAATAATTTACGTTAATAAATATGGTACTCAGTCCTCCCTTCCTGTGGGTCGGGCAAACAGCATGCACATCATTAATGCGTCTGCTTATGGAAAAAGCGGTGCAAAAATAGAAATTATTTATAATATAACGAACTTATTGACTGATTTTTATAAACCCTGCGAATGGCTTCGCCAAAAGCCTCGGCAGTTGTGATATATTTAATTTTATCGCAGCCTGTTTTTGGTTTAATCGAATCGGTAAAATATACTTCTTCCAATTCCGATTTTTCAATTCTTTCCAGGGCCGGACCCGACAATACTCCGTGTGCTGCAAAAGCGCGAACACTTCTGGCACCCTTTTTCTTCATCAGATTGGCAGCTTTGGTAATTGTTCCGGCAGTGTCGATCATGTCGTCAACAATAATTACATCTTTGTTTTCCACATCACCAATAACGGTCATGTTACCCACCTCGTTAGGACGTGCACGTGTTTTGTGACAAATAACGATACCTGTGTTTAACATTTTTGCATAGGTATTGGCACGCTTTGTACCACCCACATCAGGCGACGCGATAACGACATTATCCAGTCCCATTTTTTCGATAAACGGAACAAAAAGCGTTGATGCGTATAAATGATCTACCGGTACATCAAAAAATCCCTGAATCTGGTCGGCATGCAAATCCATAGTAATCAGCCTGTCGATTCCGGAAACGGTAAGCAGGTCGGCAACCAGTTTTGCACCGATAGAAACCCTTGGCTTGTCTTTACGGTCCTGACGCGCATAACCAAAATATGGTATTACGGCAATTACTTTGTAGGCGCTTGCACGTTTTGCGGCATCAACCATTAACAACAGCTCCAACAGGTTATCGGCAGTTGGTGGTGTCGACTGCACAATAAAAATATGCGAGCCACGAATCGTCTCTTCGTAACAAGGTTCAAATTCGCCGTCGGCAAATACCGGGCACGACGAATGTCCCAGATCAACGTCCAGACTGTCGCAAATTTTTTCAGTTAAATGCCGGGTTGCTCGTCCGGTAAAAATTTTAAGTGGGTGAGTTTTCATCTCCATTTATTTAATGATTTTTTGTTTCAACAAATTGTGTTGGAGTAGATATGGCGAGCCGGTAAGACCACATTTCAGAAGTAAAATTCAGCATTACTCTATGTTTCGCCATCTTGATTTCTTTAATAGTAAAGATTCTGCAAAGTTAACAACTTTACATGTTTCTAAAATAATTGTTAGCTCATTTAGTTCAACGAAAGTTTAGTGGGCTTTATTCACCTCGTCTATCATTCGCAGAATTTCGTCTTTGCCAATGCCCTTTTCAGCCGAAGATATAAAATACCCGGGCATTGTTTCCCAAATCTGAAACATCTTTTCTTCGTATGCTTTCAAATTGTCTTCCAGCTCCTTAGGTTTCAACTTATCGGTTTTGGTAAAAACTATATTGAAAGGAATTTCGCTTATGCCCAGCCATTCCATAAATTCAAGATCAACTTTTTGTGCCTCGTGGCGCGAGTCGATCAAAACAAACAGGCAATAAAGGTTTTCCCTTTTCAGGATATAATTTTTGAGCATTTTCTCCCATTTCAAGCGCTCGGCTTTTGGCACCTGGGCGTAACCGTAGCCGGGCAAATCAACCAGGTACCATTCTTTATTGATAAGGAAATGATTGATCAGGCGGGTTTTTCCGGGTTTGCCCGAAATTTTTGCCAACGATCTTTTATTCGTAAGCATATTTATCAGCGATGACTTGCCCACATTCGACCGGCCTATAAAAGCGTACTCCGGCCGATCGGGTGCCGGACATTTGTCGACTGCAGTATTGCTCATCACAAACTGAGCTTCTTTTATCTCCATAAAAGGTGCGTTTTTAGAATGATTTCTTAAGGTAAGAAATATTCTGCTATTTGATATAAACCTCGAGGATTTTTACTGATTCGCTTTTCGGTTTCAGTTGCACCGACTCAAGGCTGGCCGGCAAAAGAACGGTCTCTCCCATCGATACTGTTTCTGATCCTTCTTCGGTAACGATTTCAAAATCGCCTTCCATAGTCATGTAAATAACAAACGAATCAAGCTGGTTGTAATCTTTATCCTGCTCTTTATTAAATTCGATAATATTTGTGGTGAAATACGGGCAGCTTACAATTTCTACCGCTTTATTTTCCTCGGTTTTGTAATCTGTTTTATACTGGCTTGAATACGAAAAATCGATGGCATCCAATGCCAGATCGGTATGTAATTCGCGCTCGTTTCCTTTATCGTCTTTGCGGTTATAATCGAAAATACGGTAAGTTACATCCGATGTTTGCTGAATTTCGGCCACCAAACAGCCTTTTCCAATAGCATGAACACGGCCTGCCGGAATAAAGAAAACATCGCCAACCTGTGCCTCATCGTAATGCAACAAATCGGTTAATTTACCCGAGTTGAAATATTCAAGGTATTTTTCGCGATCAACTACCTGGTTAAATCCGGAGTTGATAAGTGCGCCTTTTTCTGTACCGGCCACGTACCACATTTCGGTTTTTCCGAAGGCATTGTGTCTTTCTTTCGACAGTTTATCATCGGGGTGAACCTGAATAGACAGATCGTCCTGTGCATCGATAAATTTTATAAGCAGCGGAAATTCATTTCCAAACTTTTCATAAACCTTGTCGCCTACCAAATCGCCCATATATATTTCAATCAACTCGTTCAGGTCGTTGCCGGCCAAAAAGCCATTGCTTACCACCGAAATGTTTCCGTCAACCCCCGAGAGCTCCCAGCTTTCGCCACAGTTGGGCATGTCGCCAAAATCTTTATTCAGGATGGTTTTCATTCGGTTTCCACCCCAGATTTTTTCATGAAAGATCGGGTTGAATTTTATCGGATACAGATTACTCATAATTCGTACGGATTATCTTTTAAATACTATCATTGCTGTCCCATTAAAATCTAATAATATTCTTTGAAAATATTGAAATTTAGTTAGTTGCAGGCGATTTTCGATTAAACGGATTTCAATTTGCATTTTCGCTATTCATAAACAGATTAGCAAATGCATAAGGATAAATA
>NZ_JBFHGM010000070.1:0-19826 GCF_041583095.1 Draconibacterium sp. | reverse complement strand
ATTGGCATTTACGTTTTGCCTTTTGTTGTTTTATATGCCGGCGTGCAGGTTTATTTTCAGCGCAATGTGTTAAGTCAGTTCGACCTCACCAATCCAGAGAGTCTTATGGCCGATATTGGGCCATTCTACCTGAACCTGTTTATGTTTATGTTTTTTGGTCTTTTTGTGCAGTCGCTGTTAATGGGCACCTACTATAGTTATCTTGAAGCCTACATCAAACACGGAAAAGGTAATTTTCAGCTTACTGATATCAGTTCAAAGTTTTTCTCCAACAGCCTGCTGGCGCTCGGAGCCAACTTCATCTTCGTGATCATGGTATTTTTTGGTGCCATGATGTGTATTGTGCCCGGATTGTATTTTGCCAATACGTTTTCGTTGCTTGTTTTCATCCTAATTTTCGAGAAGAAAGGAATTAGCGATGCCTTGAGTCGCTCGTGGAAACTGGTAAATTCAAGCTGGTGGAATACACTTTTGATCAACCTGATTGCAATAGTTATTGTATATGCTGTTGGCATTGTACTATCTATTCCTTCGATGATAATGGGCGTTTCATCAAATATTTTCTCTGCAGAGCTTACCAATCCGGCAGATTATCCCACTTGGTATTGGGTATTAAATGCTATTTCATCGGTAGTAACTACTGTTTTATTGGTTATTCCGTTTACATTTCAGGCATTTCAGTATTTCAATCTTGCCGAGCGTAACGATCCTACAACCCCGCTTACTCCGCAGGAATAGTCAATATTCTGTGGATCAGACCGGTTAATCTTGCAACAAATTCAAAAAAGCATGTAATACTTTTTACTATGCAATTGTAACGCATGGCTTTTTGTGTCGTCTTATAAAAAAGCAAATCAACTTTTTATAACGAACAAAAGCCATAAACAATGATTAAAACAAACAAGCTCTCAAAAGTTTTCCGAACCGATGAGATTGAAACCAGTGCACTAAACGATGTTAACGTGCATGTAAAAAGCGGCGAATTTGTAGCCATTATGGGCCCTTCAGGCTGTGGTAAATCAACATTGCTGAATATTATCGGGCTTCTTGACAATCCTTCTTCAGGTAAGTATTTTTTCGATAATGAGGAAGTTGGACAATTGAAAGAACGCAACCGAACCATGCTTCGAAAAGGAAACATTGGCTTTGTCTTTCAGAGTTTTAACCTGATTGACGAGTTAACTGTTTTTGAAAACGTTGAACTTCCGCTTATCTATTTAAAAATGAAAGCGCGCGAGCGTAAAGAGCGCGTTGAGGAGGTGCTGGAGCGTATGAAAATCGGTCACAGAATGAAACATTTTCCGCAACAACTATCCGGAGGTCAGCAACAACGTGTGGCCATTGCCCGCGCCGTGGTAGCTAACCCGAAGCTAATTTTGGCCGATGAGCCCACCGGAAACCTCGATTCAAAAAATGGTTTGGAAGTGATGCAACTTCTCACTGAACTAAATCAGGAAGGAACCACCATTGTGATGGTAACACACTCGCTTCGCGATTCGGAATATGCACACCGTGTTATCAACCTTTTCGACGGAATGGTAATTACCCAGGAGGTTAAAAAAGAATTGGGAGAAATAATGCTTTAAATAGGTAGCTACATACAAACACGGCTCAATTGCCATGAATCGGATTGAGCACCATAAAAACCAAAAACAATAACCATGTCAGAATTTAAGCGTAACCTCAGACTGGGATGGAGAAATATCCTGAAAAACAAATTCTTTTCCTTTTTAAATATTGGTGGCGTAGCCATCGGAATTGCCGTTACCACACTCATCCTTTTTTGGGTGGTTGACGAACTCAGTTTCGACAAATTTAACGCCAACCTCGGACAGATGTACCAGGTTTACGAACACCAGGTATATTCCGACGGACAGGATCTGCATACCGGGTGCACACCTTTTCCATTGGCCAACGAGTTAAAACAAACCTATCCTGAAATTGAAAATGCCACCACTTTTACCAGTCTTGGCGGTTTGCCCGTAAAATACGAAACCACCGAATACAAAGACATCAGTCTGACACTGGCCGACAAGGAGTTCGTAAATATTTTCACGTTCGAACTTATTGAAGGAGACCTAAATGCTATTGAAGCACCCGATAAAATTTTAATCTCACCAAAAATTGCTCAGCTGTTCTTCCCCAATGAATCGCCTATTGGCAAAATGCTAACCGTTTACGGCAACTACACCTTTACGGTTGGAGCAGTTATCGATTATCCAAAAGACCACTCGTCAATACAGTTCGATATTTTGGCATCGATAAAAGTAGCCGAGCAACTGGGTGCCGATCTCACGCGCTGGGGAAACAACTGGCCTTTCACCTGTCTGCTGCTTACCGAAGGCACCAACGCCAATCAACTGGAGAGCAAACTCACCGGTTTTCTACAGGAAAAAGGGCAGGAGAATACATCCATTTACCTGTTCCCTTATGCAAAACGACATTTGTATACTTTCTCCGGAGAAAACAACCGTATACAATACATCTACCAGTTTTTGGCCATCGCGCTTATCATTGTTCTTATTGCATCCATCAATTTTGTGAATTCATCTACTGCCAGCTCCGAAACACGTCGGCCGGAAGTAGGAATCCGTAAAGTTTTGGGAGCTACGAAAGCGAATCTCACATCGCAGTTTTTCTACGAAAAAGGTTTGATGATTCTAATTAGTATCGTATTGGGAGCTGCTTTGGTACTGGCTTTCACACCTCTTTTCGGACAACTTTCCGATAAACATATTTCCTTGTCGTTACTGGGTAACAAATACCTCATTTTTATGCTGATCGCAATGATCCTGACTACTCTAATCTTATCAGTGGCCTACCCCTCGTTGTACATTTCATCCTTTGCACCGGCGCGGGTATTAAAAAAAGCGGCCCGAAAAAGTGCCAACCGTATCAGTTTCAGAAGCCTGCTGGTAGTCGTTCAATTTACATTGTCAATCATTCTGATTATTTGCACCATAGCAGTGAATTCGCAACTAAAATTCATCAATAGTTACGATTTAGGGTACAACCAGAATAACCTGGTTTACATTAATCTTGATGATGCAACAAAAACAAAACACGAAGCGCTTTCGGCATCGTTAAAAACTATTAGCGGCGTAGAAAACCTTACAAAAGCAGACAAACTTCCGTTTTGGGGCGGAAACTCGTCGTGGGGTTACGATTGGCAAGGCAAAGACCCGGAGAACAAAGTCTTGATTTGTGCCATGCGTGTTGACCGTGAGTATTTCGAAACACTTGGAATTTCAATGGCTGAAGGACAAAGTTTTTCGCCTTCCACAGAATTGACTGAATATAGTGAAAGTGAATTCACCAGCGAAGTAATCCTTAACCAGGAAGCCATTCGCCGGATGAAAATGAGCGATCCGATTCAGAAATCCTTTGGCAGAAATGGCGGCGAAAGGGCCCGGATTGTGGGAGTCGCAAAAGATTTTCATTTCGAGTCGTTACGCAGCGGAATCGAGCCCATGGTGATGATCCCCTTAAATCAAAATCCCGATGTTTTGATCATGCGGATACGACCGGAGAATTTTAGTCAGACAATTGCCGCAATAAAGGAAAACTGGAAAACCATTATTCCCGACTCCAACATTGAACTTGGCTTTTTCGATCAGCGACTGGAGGACATGTACAACTCCGAACTCCGCATATCTGGCCTGTTCCAGTACTTTTCGTTTGTAGCCATATTTATTGCCTGTATAGGTTTGTTTGGGCTATCGGTTTTTGCCATCGAACGAAAGCGTAAAGAAATTGGCATCCGCAAAGTTAACGGATCAAAAGTTTCACAAATTCTGGCTATGCTCAACAAAGATTTTATCAAATGGGTACTCATCTCATTTGTTATTGCATCACCGCTGGCATGGTATGTAATGAGCAGTTGGCTTCAAAATTTTGCCTACCAAACCCAGCTTCACTGGTGGATTTTTGCACTGGCAGGTTTTCTTACCATTGCCATTGCTTTGTTAACCGTTTCGGTGCAGAGTTATAAAGCTGCTACGCGAAACCCTGTTGAGGCACTCAGATACGAATAAGTAGAAAGAAATAATAAAAGCGGGATTCCATTGGTATCACTTTGGTGTCCCGCTTTTCTCATAAAAAAATCCCAGGTAACAACACAAAAAATAAAGACAAAAAGGTTTCGCTATTCATCAGTTTTAACCGCTTATTTATCTCATCATTTCAATTTTAATCCCGATTTTTATAAACTTAGTAATTCAAAACAAGGCAGAAAATGAAAGACACGACCCGGCTGATAATAGTAGGAGGATTTTTGGGAGCAGGAAAAACAACCCTGCTTTTTAATGCCACCCAAAGGTTAATGGAGGAAGGAAAAAGAGTGGGTTTGGTTACCAACGATCAGGCATCGGAACTGGTTGACACTTCTTTTCTGTTGCGCACAAAAGTAGATGTTGCGGAGGTTAGCGGCAGCTGTTTTTGTTGCAACTACCAGGGATTTATCGATTCTGTATATCAAGTAAAACACGACGCCACTGCCGATGTAATTATTGCCGAACCTGTTGGCAGCTGTACCGATCTTTCGGCCACTTTAATGCAGCCTTTAAAAGAAAATTACAGTAAAGATTTGTTGCTATCTCCACTCAGCGTTCTTGCCGATCCTGTTCGACTGTCCGATATTTTAAATGGCGGAACTGCAGGACTACATCCGAGTGCAGCCTATATTTTCAAAAAACAGCTGGAGGAAAGTGATATTATTCTTATTTCAAAATCAGACCTTTTAAACAAGAATGAGCTGGACAAACTGAAACAAAAAGTTGAAGCTGCTTATCCTTTTGCAACCGTACTTGCCATCAGCTCAAAAACCGGCGAAGGTCTACATGAATGGTTGAAATTACTTGAAACCGACACCAAAGCCGGACAGCGTATTATTGAAATTGATTACGATACCTATGCCGAGGGAGAAGCTGTATTGGGATGGCTCAACGGCTCTGCAACGCTGGAAGGGAAACTGATTGACTGGAATAAATTTATTAACGACTTCTTAAACCGTTTAGCGGCAAAAATCGATGAAAAACAAATTGGTGTAGGTCACATAAAAATTTTGCTTGAAAATGACCAGAATTACATTAGCGGGAATATTACGGGCTCATCCAAAACTCTTTCAATAAGAGGAACAGTGGCTAAATCAAACAGCGCACAACTCACAATAAATGCTCGTGTTGAAATTGCACCTGAGAAACTGGACCAATTAATAAAAGAAATGCTGGAGGTTGTTTCCGGAACTGAAATTGCAACAACAATTAAAGCCTGGAAATACCTTAGTCCCGGATATCCAAAACCAACCCACAGGTACAAAAACGTCTTTTGCCTTGGAAAAGAATAGTTAGCAAAAAAGGTAATTGTAAATAAAGTGTTTTGAGTGTAAAGTGTGTAGCTATTCGCTATGCACTTTTTTTTCATGAAAGCCCCCATGTTTTTATGTGTATTGCTATTTGCGTTTCGTCCGGGAGAACCATCTGGCTTCGATCTGCTTTCTCCGCCGGACGATTTCCCTTCTGTCATTTCATCCCGGCGCTACGCACCGGGTTATTCACATTCGACGCTTCCTGCGTCATAATAAACTTGCAATTCCGACATTCAGGTCAATAAACTTGTCTTGAGTTTGTAACTCAGTTCAATATCCCGAAGAGATAAAATGTGACTAACCTCGGGTGAAACCCGGGGTTGGTGTGCGGCAATTTAAAGGCGCAATCAGTAAGCTATTCATAGCACAATCGTTGTGTGCGCCTTGTAATCTGTCCATTTTTATGAAATGCTGTCAACAGGCCTCACTTTCATCTCTGTTGATGATAATTGGGAATCATGAATGTTTTGTTTTAGCCAACAAATAACTTTGCCGAAACTTTTGAGTTATTGCTCCTTACAAAAACAACATCTAAAAATTTTAATAATTAATTGGAATCCAATTAATCATTTTGCCGGGGAAACGGTTATAATTGGGTAGATTTGCACCACAATTTTTAGAATGCGCAAAACCCAACGTAAAAAAAGAACAGAAGGAAAACAGCGGGCAGGCCTGTTTCAGGTGCTGGGACCATACAAAGCACTTGTAACCGCGTTAATTATAATGGCACTGGCCGGCAGCGGAATCAACCTGCTTATTCCGCGCATTATTGCCCGGGGTATCGACTCATTTACTGCTAACCAATTTGACGCAAAAACGGTTATCACCGAATTTATTCTGGCTGCATTAGGCATATTTATTTTCACTTTTCTTCAGGGAGTGGTGCAAACATTAGCTGCCGAAAGAGTTGCCAAAGACCTGCGCAACAAATTATCGGATAAGATTTCGAAACAGAGTTATTCATTCATTTTAAAAGCCAACCCATCGAAACTTTTAACCAACCTGACTTCCGATATGGATTCGGTAAAAATGTTTGTTTCGCAGGCATTTGTTTCAATTATTTCATCGCTGTTTATCATCTTTGGTGTTGCTGTTCT
Source organism: Draconibacterium sp. (assembly GCF_041583095.1). Lineage (NCBI taxonomy): Bacteria > Pseudomonadati > Bacteroidota > Bacteroidia > Marinilabiliales > Prolixibacteraceae > Draconibacterium > Draconibacterium sp. Next base: position 13,364 of record NZ_JBFHGM010000070.1, on the reverse strand, counting down.
GCTTATTTCCATTAACTGGAAACTGGCGCTGGCAGTACTCACCATCGTTCCAATTTTGTCGGTGGCCTTTTATATTGTGTTCAAAAAAGTAAAAGTACTTTTTAAGCTAAGCCGCGAGGTTATCGACGCGCTCAACCGGGTTATTAACGAAAGTATTCTGGGTTCGGCACTTATACGGGTTCTGAACTCGCAACAACCCGAAATTCTTAAGTTTGCAGAAAAGAATGTGGAATCGCGTGATTTGGGACTTGCCATTGTTCGCTTGTTTTCAGTGCTCATTCCCATCGTAACATTTGTGGCCAACTTTGCCATTGTCATCATTTTGGCGCTTGGCGGACATTTTGTGGTTATGGACACCCTTTCGCTGGGTAATTTTGCAGCCTTTAACAGCTACGTAATGATGTTGATCTTTCCGATTATGATGATCGGATTTATGAGCAATATTATTGCCTCGGCAACAGCTTCTTACGGCCGGATCAGGCAGGTTTTGGATGCTCCGCCGCCGGCTGATAACGGTGCTGTGGAGACAGACATATCGGGAGATATTAAACTTCAGAATATTACGCTGAGCTTTGACAAAAAACCGGTGCTGAAAAATATTTCGTTCGAGATAAAAGCCGGAAGCAAAACGGCGATTATCGGACCAACGGCTGCCGGAAAAAGTCAGTTGCTTTATTTGCTTACCAATCTAATACCGCCGGATTCCGGTTCGATCACCATCGACAATATTCCGGTTAAAGATTATTCAACAGAAATTTTAAACCGGCAACTTGGTTTTGTTTTTCAGGACAATGTGATTTTTAATATGAGCCTGCGTGAAAACATTGCGTTTAACGACCAGGTTTCGGAGGAAGATTTAAACAAAGCCATTGCCACTGCTGAATTGGCTGATTTTATAAAAACCTTACCCAACGGTTTAAACACCATCGTTTCAGAGCGGGGAACCAGTCTTTCGGGCGGACAGAAACAACGTATTATGCTGGCGCGCGCACTGGCTTTAAACCCAAAAATACTTTTGCTCGACGATTTTACTTCGCGGGTTGACCGAAAAACCGAAGATAAAATCCTGGCTAATATCCATAAGAATTACCCGGAGCTTACGCTGCTTTCCATCACACAGAAAATAGCCCCGGTAACCGGATTCGACCAAATCATTCTTCTTATGGAAGGCGAAGTGGTAGCAACAGGTAAACACGAACGTTTGAAAGAACATTCGCCCGAATATATTCAGATCTATAACTCACAAAAAAGCACCAGCCACTATGAATTATAATCTGAATCGTACACCCGATAAAAATGAGAAGAAGCTTCCGTTTCTGAAATCATTAAAGAAACTGGTGGCCATTATTAGTGGCGAACGGCGTAACCTGATTATCGCCTTTGCTGCAATTGCAATAAATGCTGCATTAAGTCTGGCAGGCGCATACATAATTGGGTATACAGTAGACAATTATGTGCAAACCAAAGATTACCACGGCATATTGCTTTTTGCCGGAATTTTGCTGACGATGTATGTGGTGGCATTTTTTGTGAATTATGCTCAAATGATAATGATGGGCGGCATTGGGCAACGTATGTTGTATAGCCTCCGTAACTCGGTATTTCATAAACTGCAGGAATTGCCACTCGACTTTTTTAACCAAAATAAATCGGGCGATCTGATATCGCGTATCAACAACGACACACAAAAGGTAAACGAGTTCTTTTCGCAATCGCTGATGCGTTTTATTGGCGGAATTATTACCATGACCGGCGCAGGAATTCTGCTTCTGGTAATCAACCTGCCATTGGGATTGGCAGCACTTTCTCCTGCCCTGCTTCTTCTGGTTTTTACTAAAATTATTTCGCCGTGGATACGCAGAAAGAACGAAGCCAGCTTAAAAAGTTTGGGCGACCTTTCTGCCGAAATACAGGAAAGTCTGGCCAATTTTAAGGTGGTGGTTGCTTTTAACCGCCGCGACTATTTCAGAAAACGTTTTACTGCGGCGAACGAGGAAAATTATAAGAACTCGGTTTATGCCGGAATTGCCAACAATATCCTCAATCCGGTTTATACTTTTGCAGCCAATATTGGGCAACTGATTGTTTTGGCGCTGGGTATTTACCTCATCATACAGGGAAATTTTAGCGTTGGGTTGTTGATTAGTTTTATTGCCTACGTGATGAACTTTTATAACCCCTTACGACAACTGGCCATACTTTGGGCTAACTTTCAACAAGCTTTGGCTGCATGGGATCGAATCTCATACCTGCTTTCGTTGGAAAGCAATCTGGAAGTTGTAAAAGAAAAGGAAATACAAAAAAACGCTTCGCTGGTAAACTTTAACGATGTTTCGTTTAGCTATCCGAACGGCAAAGAGGTGCTGCACAAGGTTAGTTTCGACCTGGAGCAAGGGAAAACTTATGCTTTTATCGGGCCAACCGGTGGCGGAAAAACAACTACCGCATCGTTGATTGCGCGCTTATACGACGCCACAAAAGGCACGATCCTTTTGGACGGGAAAGACATAAAATCATACGATCCTGCCGAAAGAACAGCAAAAATCGGGGTGATTCTTCAGGACCCCATTTTATTCTCGGGCACGGTACGCGAAAATATTTTATATGGCAACGAAACCATGTCGGCTTTAAGCAACGAAGAGTTACGTCAATCGCTTGAAGAAGCCGGACTTGGAAGTTTGCTGCAACGTTTCGACCGCGGCTTGGAAACGCCTATTCAAATGACAGGCGACGGAATTAGTCTGGGACAAAAACAGCTGATCGCGTTTATGCGTGCCATTTTACGAAAACCGGAGTTGCTCATTCTTGATGAAGCTACGGCAAATATCGATACCGTTACCGAACAACAACTGGAAACGATAATCAATAACCTGCCCGCATCAACATCAAAAGTGATAATTGCACACCGATTGAATACCATTGAAAATGCCGATGAAATTTTCTTTGTAAACTCGGGAGAAATAACAGCTGCCGGCTCGCTGGACAAAGCCCTTGATCTACTGATGAAGGGAATTAACGAAAGTTAAGGCTGTTTGCCCACAATCTCAACACTTATTTTGCCCTGTTCATTATCGGGCTCAGCTTATTCGTTATTTTAGATTCGCCTTTCGGGAATGTCCGACGAACTGTTTTCTCCTAAGTTTCTAATTTCGGACACCCCAAAAGCAATGGTTTCGATTAACAAACAGGTTTTCCGCGTTTACGGAAAGCCTGAAAAAAATTACAGACAGCCTTTCCGCACACCCGGAAACGTTGTTTTAAACTTCAAACTAACTTTCCGCAGCTGCGGAAACCTTCTTTTAAATGTCAGGCTAACTTTCCGTTATTGCGGAAACCATGAAATAAAGTAACAGCAACCTTTCCGCACCTGCGGAAACCTTGTTTTTTTAGCCTCTGAACATAACACCACCTGCCACATTCATTAACAAACAAGTAGTATTTTCTGCAAATTGATTCATATCGTATTTTCTCATCTCAGCGAGGAATCGTATTTTTCGGAAAATTTTGCAAATGAAACTTTCATTTCTGTTCCTGTTTCTACTTTTTACACTTGGTGTTGCCGCACAAGGCAGCAGTGTAAAAATTGCTTTGTTGAAATACAATGGCGGCGGCGATTGGTACTCCGACCCCACTGCCCTGCCCAACCTCATTGAGTTTTGTAACGAAAACCTGAACACCAACATAAATCCGGAGCCATCGACCATTGAAATTGGCAGCCCCGAGTTGTTTAATTTCCCTTTTGTGCACTTAACCGGGCACGGCAACATCATTTTATCGGAAAGCGACGCGATGAATTTGCGCGTTTACCTTGAAGGCGGTGGTTTTTTACACATTGATGACAATTACGGGCTGGATGAATATATCCGCAGCGAAATGAAGAAGGTTTTTCCCGAAAAGGAGTTTGTAGAACTGCCACCGTCGCACGAGATTTTTCATCAGAAATACGATTTTAACGAAGGTATTCCGAAAATACACGAGCACGATAATAAACCGCCACAGGCATTTGGATTATTTGTCGACGACCGGCTGGTTTGCCTTTACACCTACGAAACCGATTTGGGCGATGGCTGGGAAGATATCGACGTGCACAACGATCCGGAGGACCTGCGCCAAAAAGCACTTAAAATGGGTGCCAATATTATCGCCTACGTCTTCGGTCAATAAACAGTTTAGCAGTTATACAATTTAACAGTTTAGCAATTCAACAATTTACTTTATGAAAGTAGTAGCCATTAACGGAAGCCCAAGACGCAACGGAAATACATCGCTTTTAATAGAAGAAACATTTAAAATCTTTCGGGCGGAAGGAATAGAAACCGAAGTTATTCAGCTGGGAAATAAACCGGTTCACGGTTGCACAGCTTGCGGAAAATGTCGCGAAATTCAGGACCGCAAATGCCACATTAAAAATGATCTGCTAAATCTTTGCATCGAAAAAATGATTGAAGCCGACGGAATTATTTTGGGTACACCGGTTTATTTTGCCGATGTGAGCACCGAGATAAAAGCATTAATTGATGTGGCCGGTTATGTTACACGTGGCAACGGTCATTTGTTAAAACGAAAAGTTGGTGCCGGTGTAATTTCAGTGCGCCGTGGCGGTGCCTTGCCCACTTTTGATACTATGAATCGATTCTTCCTGATTAACCAGATGATTGTTCCCGGTTCCAGCTACTGGAACTTTGCTTTTGGCAAAAACCAGGGCGATGTGCTACAGGATGAAGAAGGAATAAACACCATCCATACGCTGGCGGAGAATATGAGCTGGCTGATGAAAAAGGTTGTAACTGATTGATTGGAGATTGAAGGAAGATTGAATATCAAAATGCTTAATTGTTTTAATTGAAAGCTTTGTCAGAGATTTATGAAAAGTTTTAAAAATGAAATAGCAGAGAAAATTTGTTACACTGATCTTGTTTATGGCAGAATAAATAAGAAACTAAATATTGAGCTTCCACACGACAAAATTGAAGAAATGGTTTGCTCGATTATAAACGAAACCGAAGAAACCAATTTTCAACAAAAAGGTAAAAACATCTACATTACCAATAAAACAAGTAATGTCAGGCTTACAATTAATAAAAACACGTTTAGAATAATTACCGCAGACAGACTGAAATAAATCTAAAACGAAATGTTTTTAACTCTTTACAAGGATTCATAAACTGCGACTGCTAACTGAGACTGCCTACTACGACTGCAAACTGTCTACTGTCTACTGTCTACTGTCTACTGTCTACTGCGACTGCAAACTAAATCTCCTGCCAATTCATCCTTAATCGATCATCCTTACAAGTTCTATTCTCCCTTTTTCGCTTCCTCCCAAATCTCGTCCATTTCGGCAAGACTCATATCGTGCAGGCTTTTTCCCTGCAACAGCGTTTTGCTTTCAAGGTAATTAAAGCGCTTTATAAATTTAAGGTTGGTACGTTCCAGCGCAGCTTCCGGATCGATATCATACAAACGGGCAGCATTTACAACGGCAAACAGCAAATCGCCAAACTCGGCCTCCATTTTATCTTTGTCAGCTTTGTTGATCTCAACACTCAACTCGTCAACTTCTTCTTTTACCTTATCCCAAACCTGCTCTTTGTATTCCCAGTCGAAACCCACACCACGCACTTTTTCCTGAATACGGTTGGCTTTAACCAGCGCCGGCATGGCAGCAGGCACACCTTCCAGAACACGTTTGTTGCCGCCTTTTTCTTTCAGTTTTAAGGCTTCCCAGTTTTCAGCAACTTTATCGGCCGAACCATCAACATCAACATCTCCAAAAATATGCGGATGACGGTAAACCAGCTTTTCGTTTATACCTTCCAGTACATCGCCAATATCAAAAGCACCTTTTTCATCACCAATTTTGGCGTAAAAAACAATGTGCAGCATAATGTCGCCCAGCTCCTTTTTAATCTCCTGCAAATCGTTTTTCAAAATGGCATCGCCCAGCTCGTAGGTTTCCTCTATCGTTAGTTTGCGCAAGGATTCCAGTGTTTGTTTTTTATCCCACGGACATTTCTCGCGCAATTCGTCCATTATATCAAGTAAGCGTTTAAACTCTTCTACTTTTCGTTCCATTCAATAAGGTTTCAAATTTCATCCGAAGTTAAGGATTCCGATGTTTAACAAACAAAAACTGAATTTAAAGTTCACAGATTTATTAATAAATTTTATCTTGCCAGTATAACAATAAATAATAAACACATGATTCTAGGAGTGTCTGAATGGCTAAGCGGCAAATTAGGCTGGAACGTAACCACAATAAGAATTGCATTTGTAGTTGGCGTATTTATTTTTGGAGTTGGACTGGGATTGTACTTTATTCTTTGGCTCGTAAAAATGTTCTCGAAATAAAAAAGCCGACAATTTATACATCGGTCAGAAATTGAATATCAAAGCCTTCCAACATTCGATAGTGGTAATTTATTTTCGTAAATTTGCCGTGCTTAAATTTTTAAGATTATACATTGGATAAACAAATTTTACTGGAAGGAATTGATCTCCTTGAGTTTTTTGGAGTAAACAATTCGAAAATTGAACTGATAAAAAGGCTTTTCCCAAAAATTAAGATCACTGCGCGGGGCCACACCTTGTTCGTTCAGGGGGAACCAAAGGAAATCAAAGCTTTTGAGAAAAAGTTCGCCCTCATTCTCGATCATTATTACCAGTACAATATGCTCTCGGAAGAAATTATTCACGAGCTATTGGATTCGGGAGTGTCATCGTTAGAAGAAAACAGTAATGGTGAACCCGATATTATTGTTTTTGGTAACAGTGGGAAACCTGTTCGTGCCCGCACGCCCAACCAACGACGGTTGGTGGAAGCCAGTGCCAATAACGATTTGATTTTTGCCATTGGTCCGGCCGGAACCGGAAAAACCTACACCGCCATAGCACTGGCTGTAAGAGCGTTAAAAAACAAAGAAATACGTAAGATAATTTTGAGTCGCCCGGCTGTTGAAGCCGGTGAAAACCTGGGTTTTCTACCCGGCGATTTAAAGGATAAGATCGATCCGTATTTGCAACCGCTTTACGATGCTTTGCAGGATATGATCCCTCCGAAAAAACTCGAGGAATTTCTGAAAGACGGAGTGATACAAATTGCCCCGCTGGCTTTTATGCGTGGACGAACATTAAGCAACGCCTATGTTATTCTCGACGAAGCACAGAATACCACCGTTAACCAGCTAAAAATGTTTTTAACCCGAATGGGACTCAACGCCAAATTTATTATTACCGGCGACGTTACGCAGATCGACCTTCCGCGAAAAAGTCATTCAGGGTTGATCCAGGCCCTGAAAATTTTGAAGGGAATTAAAAATATTGGGAACATTTATTTCGATAAAAAAGACATTGTACGCCACCGTTTGGTGCGCGACATTGTTGATGCTTACGATAAACATGACGAGGAGAAGATTGAGATAAAAACTGAAACAAAAGAGAAAAACGATCAGTAAATCATTTTATTGGAGGAATCAAGGATCCAACAACCAGTATCAAGGATTCCAGTATCAGGCTAAACAAAAACCTGCTAAATTTGTAATAAAGGCGGAAACAGTTTATAACGCAGACAATAAGTATAAATACAACATAAATTTTCAACAAAAATGGGTAACGCACTTACAAAAACAAGTTTCAATTTCCCGGGACAAAAAAGCCACTACAAAGGTAAAGTTCGCGACGTTTACAACATCAACGACGATTTTTTGGTAATGGTTGTTTCCGATCGTATTTCAGCTTTCGATGTGGTATTGCCAAAAGGAATTCCTTTTAAAGGACAGGTATTAAACCAGATTGCAGAAAAGTTTCTGGATGCTACGGCTGACATTGTTCCGAACTGGAAAATAGCAACACCCGATCCGAACGTAACAGTAGGGCATTTTTGCGAAACTTTCCCGGTAGAAATGATCGTGCGTGGTTATTTAACCGGAAGTTCATGGAGATTGTACAAAAATGGCGGTCGCGATATTTGCGGCGTTCCGCTTCCTGAAGGTTTGAAAGAGCACCAGGCTTTTCCTGAGCCGCTGTTAACGCCAACTACAAAAGCAGAACAAGGCGCTCACGACGAAAATATTTCGCGCGAAGAGATCATCAAACAAGGACTGGTTTCGGAAGAAGATTACAAAGAACTGGAACGTATTTCGCTGGCACTTTTTAAACGCGGTAGCGAAATGGCCAAAGAAATGGGATTGATTTTGGTAGATACCAAATACGAGTTTGGTAAAAAAGACGGACAGATTTACCTGATCGACGAAATTCACACTCCCGATTCATCGCGTTATTTCTACGCCGATGGTTACCAGGAGCGTTTTGACAAAGGCGAAAACCAAAAGCAACTTTCGAAAGAATTTGTTCGCGAGTGGTTGATGGAAAACAACTTCCAGGGCCGCGACGGCGATGTACTTCCTGAAATTCCTGAGTCGTTTGTTAACGAGGTATCAGAAAGATACATTGAATTGTATGAAAACATCACCGGCGATAAATTTGTAAAATCGGACACTTCGAAAATTGAAGAGCGCATTGAATCGGCCGTTAATGATTTTTTGAAGCAAGCATAAAAGAATAACGATCATAAACTGAAGACACCTGCTTAATTTTTAGCGGGTGTTTTTGTTTTCAGATCATATGGCTACATTAGTGGCAAATTGTAAAGATTAAAACAACATCATGAAAAAACTTACGATATTTATTTTTCTGGCGTTCTTAGCGATAAATACGTTTGCTCAAGACGAATTCACCCTGGTAAAAGAAGGCGACACTGCCCCCGACTTTTCCATAACGATGGAAGATGGTTCGGTAAAAAAACTCTCAGATTTGAAAGGGAAAGTAGTGTGGATTAACTTTTTTGCCAACTGGTGCCCGCCATGTCGCAAAGAGCTGCCTCATCTTGAAAAAGAGGTATACCTGAAACTCAAGCAAAACGAAAACTTCGAGGTACTGGTAATCGGGCGCGAACACGATTGGGAAACGGTAAATAAATTCAAAGCCGACCACAATTACGTCCTCCCTTTCTACCCTGATGCCGACCGCGATATATTTTCGAAATACGCCAAACAAAACATTCCGCGTAATTTTATAATCGATAAAAACGGAAAAATTGCAGTCGCTTCCATCGGTTTTGAGGAAGAAGAATTCAAAAAAATAATCGACAAAGTAGATGACCTTTTGAAATAGGGTTAAACAAAACAATAAAAAGAGCTGTTTGTATTTTACAAGCAGCTTTTATTATGCTTTAGAATGAACACAAAACACTGATAATTAATTACTCACTAAAATCATGACTTTATGAAAAAACTGCAATTAAAAATCCTGGCTCTCTTCTGTGCCGGAGCATTAATTTACTCGTGTAACGACACCTTTGTAAGCGACGAAAACGCTGATGACACCGTAGAACTTAAATCCGCGTCATCATCGAAAAACAGTTACATAGTTGTATTGAACGATGCTGATTTAACGGAGGAATTAGCCCGGTTAAAAGGTTACGAAAAGAAACAAAATGCTGTAAAAGCAAAGTCTGCAAAAATATTGGAACGTGCCGGTATTACCGATGGTGAAATTGGCCACGTTTACGGCACTGCGTTAAAAGGATTCTCGGTAAAAATTGCACCCGGGCAATTAAAGAAACTCGAAAACGATGCATCGGTGGCTTATATTGAGGCCGACAAGGTAGTTGCACTGGCACCTCCGCCCGGAAAAGGGCCAAACAGTGGAGGTGGTGATACAGGAGGCGGAACAACAACACAGGAAACACCTTGGGGAATTACCCGAGTTGGAGGAGCTGCCAACGGAAGCGGAAAAGTTGCCTGGATAATTGATTCGGGAATTGACCTGGATCATCCGGATTTGAATGTAGACAAAATTAGAAGTGAGACGTTTTTGGGTGGAAAATCAACTCCTGATGATCAAAACGGACATGGAACACATGTTTCCGGAACAATTGCGGCAATTGACAATTCCGAAGGTGTTGTTGGTGTTGCAGCCGGTGCAACAGTGGTTGCTGTTCGTGTACTCGACCGTCGTGGAAGTGGTACCGTTTCAGGAGTTGTTGCCGGAGTAAATTATGTGGCAGCCAATGCATCTTCCGGCGATGTGGCAAATATGAGTCTTGGCGGAGGCATCTCTACCACCCTCGATAATGCTGTTTTAGCCGCTTCATCAAGTTGTACGTTTGTACTGGCAGCCGGAAATGAAAGCGATGATGCAAACAATCATTCGCCCGCACGGATTGGCGACGAAAGCACAAAAGTTTACACCATTTCGGCTTGCGATAGTAACGATAACTGGGCCTATTTCTCGAATTACGGAAGCGCCGTTGATTATTGTGCTCCGGGGTACAGTATTAAGTCAACCTGGAAAGACGGAGGTTATAACACCATTAGCGGAACATCGATGGCTGCACCGCACGCAGCTGGTGTATTGTTAATGGGCCCGGCAAGTTCAAGTGGAACTGTTAACGGAGATCCTGACAACGATCCGGATCCGATTATTCATTTGTAATTAAGTACTATAAATAGCTCAAAGCCCGGATTTAAAGTCCGGGTTTTTTATTGCTTATCGCTTAAAAGTATTTCTGCAATTTTATGTAGTTCATTCCCCACCTTGGCACGAGTATCGTTGGTAATTACAGCTACCACCATTTTCTCCTCCGGGTAAATAATAAGATTTGAGCATCCTCCTACCGAACCTCCACCATGACCATAATATTCACGTCCAAATTCATCGGTCCCCGAAAAGAATCCCATTCCATAGGTTGTTTTTTCTCCGTTTTTTAAGGTTTGTGGTGTAATCAATTGTTGTTTTACTTCTTCCGGGAAAAGCGTATTATTTAACATGGCATTCCCAAATTTCACTAAATCTTCTGAGGTAGAAATAAAACCACCGCCCGCCCATTTGTAACTGTTATCGACGAATGGTGCATTTATAACTTTCCCCGCATTCATGTCATAATAACCGGCACGAAACAAGATAAGCGAATCCATACGTTCGGCAGTAGTCTCGGTCATTCCTAAAGGATCAAAAACACGCGTTTGCATAAAATGCAAAAACTCCTCACCTGAAGCACCTTCCATTACTGCACTTAAAAGGTTAAATCCATAGCTCGAGTAACTGTACTTTGTTCCCGGCTCAAACAATAAGGTATCATTCATAAAAATTTCCAATCCATCGCTCACCGTCGGATAGTACCTTGACGACAGGAATTCATCCCCATTGTAATGGCGTATTCCGGCCAAATGCCCGGCCGCCTGACGTGTGGTTATTTCGTATTTCTTTTCCGGGAAATCAGGTACATATTTTTGAACCGGCGCATCAAGATCGATCTTTCCTTCCTCTATCAAAATACCCAATCCGGCAGCTGTTAATGATTTGGAAATGCTTCCAATTCTGAACTTTGTTTTTTCCGGATATACCGGCACCTGTTGCTCGTAATTTCCCAAACCAAATCCTTTCGACAAAACAATCTCGTTTGCAATTGAAACAGTTGCGGTCCAACCTACCGATTCGCTTTCAACACGCAATTGTTCGATGTAGTCTTCAGCTGTTTTTATTTTAGTATCTTCTTTGGCACACGAAGTTCCGATGAGTAACAATAGGATTAGCAGATAGTACAGGTTTTTCATTGTAGTATAATTTAGGTTACTGATGTCGCAACGTAGAGAACGTTTTTAAAGTTACAAGAAAAACAGAATTTCAGAAACAGTGCATTTTAAAGAATAAATCATCTTTTTTGCTCTTTTTTGCCAAATTGTGTATTTTTGCCGCGCATTTTAAACGTAGGTAACATGTTTTTATACAACCGGGTAAATAAGGAAGAACTAAAAAAAAGACTGGCTGAAGAGCCTTTTCAACGTAAAACGATTTCGTTTTATCGATATCATATTTTGGAAGATCCGCAAACGTTTCGCGATGAGCTTTTTCGTGACTGGTTTCCGCTGGATTGTTTCGGCCGAATTTATGTAGCCCGCGAAGGAATTAATGCACAAATGAGTGTGCCCGAACATCATTGGGAAGCTTTTGTGGAATCCTTGAAAAAACATGAAATTCTGCAAGACATTCCGATTAAATATGCCATTGAAGACGATGGAAAATCGTTTTACAAATTAACCATTAAGGTGCGCCCAAAACTGGTTGCCGATGGTTTAGACAACGATGCTTACGACGTTACCAACGTGGGAAAACACTTATCGGGAGTTGAATTCCATAATTATATCGGGCAGGAAGACACGGTTGTTGTTGACATGCGAAACTACTACGAAAGCGAGATCGGACATTTTGAAGGCGCCATTTGCCCCGAGGCGGATACCTTTCGTGAAGAACTGGAGATTGTTACCGATCTGCTGGAAGACAAAAAAGATAAAAAAGTGCTGTTGTACTGTACCGGCGGAATTCGCTGCGAAAAAGCAAGTGCTTACCTGAAACACCAGGGATTTAACGATGTGAACCAGCTACACGGCGGGATTTTGGAATATGCCCGACAAATTCAAACGGCTAAGCTCGACTCAAAATTTGTTGGTAAAAATTTTGTTTTTGACGAACGTTTGGGAGAAAGTGTAAACGGCGAAATCATTTCAAAATGCCACCAGTGCGGCAAACCCTGCGATTCGCACACCAACTGCGATAATCACGGTTGTCATATATTGTTTATTCAATGCCCCGAATGTGCCGAGAAATACCACGGTTGCTGTACTCCAGAATGTGCCGATGAAAAAATGCAGGGCACCGGCCGGCCATCCGATTTGCGTATTGGTTTTGGCAATAGTCGCAAGTTTCGAAAAAGTCTTTCGTTAATTCAAGCAGAACAAAACAAGTTAAACGTTTAATAAAAAGTATTTTACTCGTCATCCTGAACTCCTGACTCCCGTCAGACAGGTGTTTCAGGATCTTAATATATCGGAAATGAGATTCCGAACTAAAATCGGAATGACGTTAAGGCATTTATTTACATTTTCTATTTTTGCGGCATGAATAATTTTTGGCAAGAGTTTAATGGCCCCGCTTTTTCGCTGGCCCCCATGGAAGATGTTACCGATACGGTTTTTCGCGAAATCGTAATGGGAATGAACGCTCCGGGGAAACTACATATGGTTTTTACCGAGTTCACTTCTGTTGATGGGATGAATCATCCGGTGGGCCGCGAACGTGTTTCGGAACGATTGATCGTGAATGACTCGGAACGGGCTTTGCTCAAAAAACTCAACATTAAAATTGTGGCACAAATCTGGGGACGTAACCCGGAAATTTATCACAACATTGCCAAATACATTACCGAAAATTACGATTTCGATGGCATCGATATAAACATGGGGTGTCCGGTAAAAAAGGTGTTTAAAATTGGTGCCTGCAGTGCTTTAATCGGCGAACCGGAACGT
>NZ_JBFHGM010000069.1:0-19845 GCF_041583095.1 Draconibacterium sp. | reverse complement strand
GGCTGGCCACCATAAAAAAAGCCGTTCATCAACATGAACGGTTTTGTATTTACAAACCACTTCAAAAAGTGTACTGAAAAAGTAGAACCATCCTTAAATGGATCACCACAGTATTTTAATATGCTAAGATTATTGCGTCCGTTGGTAAAAGTAAAACATTAAGAGAGAAAGTTACAACAGCAACACCCGATTCCGCTTATTTTACGTCGGTAATCAGTTTTTATGAAGTTGTTACTCAGTAATCAGTACTTTTCAAATATGAAGATAGATTCCATATCCGTTTTTAATTCATTTTCAGGGGTCCTTTTCAAATAAATATTTCGCCCCAGCACATCATCCGAAAGCTTGTTGCCGATAATGTCTATTTGTTTACAATACTCAAGACTAAAAGTATAAAGCCGGTTATGAAACGGCGAAAAATCGTAATTTCTGGTTATGGTATTTCCCTTAAAAGACAGTCCCTCAGCAGAAAGTGCATAAAGTAAAGGATAATCAAAAGGATCGATCTGATTATGCTGAATGCTTATATTTTGGTGATAACCTGGAGTATTATCATTTAAAGCAGGAATGACTGGATTGATGGAAATAACTGCTTCATTGTACCGGTAAGTACTTGAATTACATAAGGAGGTAAATATATTCCCCGATATGGATACATCAATTACGCCGCCTGTTTTAAGCGAAGTATTTGCATCGCCTGCAATTAGTATGGCGCTTCCGCTGGATTCGAACGTATTGTTTTCAATTAATACTTTTCCGGGTGTAGCCAGTACAATTCCACTGGCCCTGCTACTTTTAAAATTGCTGTTCCTTATTGTCAGGTCCGGTGTCCAGCTCAGGTTTTCAATTACGTCTCCTGCGTTCAGGTTGTTGGGAACCGCTTGCTCAAATTGTAGCGAAAAATGTTCTTTATCAATAGCAGTGACCGTTTTAATCGTGTATGTTTCAGATGAAGAATCCGAATTACGTCCAATAAAACTAACCACATCTCCAGGACGAGCCCAGTTTTGAATCTCACTTTGTTTATCCAAGTAGCTGCATTTCACCTCGTTTCCCGAGATAACTTCATCAACATGAACGCTGATGCCATAAACATGAACAGGCTCATTAACAAGTCCCTCAAAGGTGCAATAGTTAACCCAAACCTTGCCCTGACAATTTACTACCCGTAATCCATTAAAGCCTCCTCCAAAGTAACGTATTTTAGAACGGTTAGGAACTGCCTGGTACCGGTCGAACTCCAGGTTTTTACTGTATTGAGCCAAAATACCCGAACCGGCAGCATGATGCAATCTTGTATTTTCAATAGCAATGTTTTCCGATTCGGAAATAAAAATACCTGCGTGTGTTGGCGTGGCATGTTGCATTATCAGGAAATTCCCAATTTGGGGTTTGCGTTTAAAGTTAAAATGAAGTCGTACAATCCCGGGCATTGTAGCCTCGGCAGTATAAGCCTCCCAGTCTTCGCCCAAACAAGGGTTGTCGCCGGTATGAGGAACAATGAATCTGCCGTTTCGGTCGAACTCCAAGGTTTTTTTCCATTCGTTGGTCCGGCCATTTCCCACATCAAAATAAATCTTCCCTTCCTCTAAATGGTAGGGTGTTTCTCTGGGATTCAGGGCAATGTCAATATAAAGGTCGGTCGCCCGTAAAACTTCAGCCTGGGCAATAAAAGGTTGTTCCCAGTCAATCGAAACATTTTTAAGGGTAATGTTTTCACAATTGTCGAAGGTAAAGGGCTGCATTTCCTGGTGAAAGATCAGGTGGCTGCCGCGCCCGTCGATTACCAGGTTTTTAATATTCTCAAAATGAAATGCACAAACTTTCGGACCTGCATTTAAGGTGTTTGCCTGGAAATAAACTTTGGTTTTGCAATCATCGGGATAAAAATGGTAAGTGCCGGTGGAAAATACCAGCACTTTTGGTTGATCGGTTTTCAGATCTTCCAGTGCTTTATAAAAGTGTTTAATGGCATTGTTTTTCCGGGTTTTGTATAAGCCGTAATCTTTTAGAAAAATGTATGTGGTGTCGTTTGGAATTTCGGAAGCCGAAGCCTGCAAAGTAACGGTAAACAGCCACGAAAACAGTATTATTAGAAATCCGGGTTTCATAGTAATTGCTATTTTTTTTGCAAGATACTATTTTGTGGTTTTTCCTTCGTACATCGATTGGAAAACTTCATCAACGGGTTCCCAAAGTTCTATTTTGTTGTTTTCAGGATCCATGATGTGGACAAACTTCCCATACTCATACGTTTCAATTTCATCACAAATGGTTACTCCTGCCTCTCTTAATTCCGCAACCAGTTTTTCAATATTTTCAACCCGGTAGTTGATCATAAATTCTTTCTCTGATGGTTCAAAATAGTCAGTGTCCTCTTTAAACGGACTCCAAACCGAATACGCCTTTTCATCCGGCGTGTCCGACTTTCTGAATTCAAATACCGATCCGTATTCGTTTGTTACCAATCCCAGATTTTTGTTGTACCACTCCTTCATCTGTTCGGGATTTTTTGTTTTGAAGAAGATTCCGCCGATGCCTGTTACTTTTTTCATCTTTTAGCTTTTTTCATTTAAAAGTAGAACCATATAAAATAGTTCATCACAAATTAGATTTTCCGAAGAAGAAGCAACCTAAAATCCATTACATGATTGTCGGGAATCAGTGTGGCTTGTAAGGTCAGTAATCCCTTTCCTTCTTCTAAGTATATGGTGCCAACTTTTTTTCGGTGAAATTCTTTTACATACCCTTCCATTCGTGGATAAATATCCCTGTCGTCGAGTAATGGAGAATCACAGGCTTCGTTTATTTCGAATTCGAGCTGAGAATCGTTAAAGCTAAGTTTAACGTTTGAACCGATTTCTTCTTCAGGGCAGGTATAGAACAACTCAATTTCATAATTGCCGCTGGTGAGTACTTCCGCATCGAAGGTAATTTTATCGGTAGTAGCCATCCAGTTCGTTAAATAAGTGCTGTTGGGGTATTTGTTTGATCGTTTTATATTGCCGTGGCCAATTGCATCGCGAGCAGGGAGTTGAGTTTGAAAGACACTTGGATGACCTATCGTAAATGGTCGTTTGGCATCTCTGCCCAATTCGCTTGCTACTTCTTTTTCCCAGTTTGTTTTTGCCAAAAGCAGTTGTTGGTATTCATTAGGGTACTTTTCCGAAACGTCGATATACTGTCCCGGATCATTTTCCATATCAAAAAGCTTATTTTCATGATCGAGCCTGAATTTCTGATTTCTTAAGCTCAATCTGCCTCCCCAGTAATTATAAATGATCCGATCCTGCCATTCTGCGTCATCATCGACTAGCAGGGATTTTAAACTGAGGCCATCAAGAGGATTTGTTGTGCGTACTTCTATCCCGGCCAATTCGGCCAGTGTTGGGAGTAAATCTATTCCGCTGGTAATTTCGCTGATTTCTTTACCGGCACTTAACTTGCCGTCCCATTTTATAATAAGCGGAGAACGTATTCCACCTTCATCAGTTGAGCCTTTTTTTCCTTTCATGTTATCATTCCAGCGAAATCCATTTGGGCCGTTATCCGAAAGGTAAAGAATTATGGTATTCTCTGTCAGTCCCAATTCTTCAACTTTTTGAGCTATACGACCTACATTCCAATCGATGTTCTCGCACATGGCCAAAGCAGCTTTTGTAAACAGCGTGTTCTCCTTCTCCTTGTCGCGATAAAACATAGCAAGGTTTTTGTTTTTATACTTTTCCCAGAATCGATCGGGTACCTGCATTGGCGAATGAGGTGTGTTAAATGGCAAATACAACAGAAATGGTTTGTCTTTGTTTTCTTCAATAAATTTCAGGCCTTTCTGGGTAAGGTCGTCTATGATAAACCCATCGCCTGTTACAATTTCGCCATTGTGTTCTAACATTGGGCTGAAATAGTTTCCCCAATGACCGGAGCAGAAGCCATAAAAGTCATCAAAACCCCTGGAGTTGGGGTGGTAGGGAGCCTGCATGCCATTGTGCCATTTTCCATAAGCAGCGGTAGTATATCCGGCATTTTTAAATACTTCGGCCATGGTAGTCTCATCAAGATCCATTCTTTCTCCACCGGCTCCGGTTGACCAAACACCACTGCGCACATGATACCGTCCGGTTAACAATTCGGCCCGGGTAGGCGAGCAAACGGCACAAACGTAAAAACGGTCGAAAGTAACACCGGTTTCAGCCAGTTTATCAATGTTCGGAGTATTTATGTTTGTATTTCCGTTACAGCTTAAGTCTCCCCAACCTTGGTCGTCGGCCAAAATAATAATGATATTGGGTTTTGTTTCGTAAGGTTTGTGGGAACATGATGAAAATAAAAGGGTAAGAAGTATAAATACTGACAGGTTTCTCATTGTTGTTGGTTTAGTTGAAGGCTAAAAATAATTAAACTTTGGAACTAAACCTTTACAATATGAGTGAATTATAATGCTTCGGGATACTTTATAAAATCGTTTTTATTTCAGCTATGTTTGATCGTTTTATCCAGTTCGGATGATCTTCTACTTCTTCCGCTTTTTCGTGAATCCAGGTAATATGAAAAGGAATATGAATGCCAAAACCACCGAGTTGCAGTACCGGTTCAATATCTGATTTGTATGAATTTCCGATCATCAGAAAATCCTCAGGATTAATTTCCAGGTGATTGATGAGTTTCTGGTAATCGGCAGCTTTTTTGTTGCTCATCACTTCCACATGATGAAAATATTTTTCGAGTTTCGACTTTTTAAGTTTTCGTTCCTGATCAAGCAGATCGCCTTTGGTAGCCACAATTAATTTATAGTCTTTTTGCTGCAGATATTCCAGTGTTTCAATAACGCCGTCGAGCAATTCTACCGGCTGATTGATCTGTTTTTTACCCAGTTCAATAATTTGCTCAATAATTTCCTGTGGTACTTTATTGCCGGTAATTTTCAACGCCGTCTCAACCATCGAAAGCACAAATCCTTTGGTGCCGTAACCGTATTCTTCCAGGTTTTGTATCTCGGTGGTATAAAGCACTTCCATGATTTCGTCAGAGGTGCTGAAATCCGAAAGTAGCGCACAAAACATTTCCTCGGTTTCGCTAAAGAATGTTTCGTTTACCCAAAGGGTGTCGTCGGCATCGAAGGCTATTACTTTGAAGTTGGTTTTCATATTTAAGTTTCTCGCTGATTTCGCAGAAGACGCTGATTTGGTTTTATCAAAAATCCCGGTTTATAGCGCTAAGTTCACCACTGTAATCCCGGAACCGCCAAAATCTACATGTTCATCTTTGTAGCTGCGTACCATGGGTTCCGAGCGCAGGTATTCGCGAATAATTTGTCTCAGAATTCCATTCCCTTTGCCATGGAGGATTCGAAGTTGACCCGATTCAAACATTATTGCTTCATCAATAAACGCTGTGATTTTCGAGATGGCTTCATCAGCTCGTTGCCCACGGATATCGATTTCGGGTTTAAAACTCAGGCGGCGTTCCGAGAAACCTTCGCTAAGAACAGATGCCCGTCCACCGCGGTTTTTATCCAGCTTTTTAGCTTCGTTATTGCTGATTCGTTCCAGGTTTTTACTTGGTATTGTTGTCATTAGCTGGCCAAAGGCAACCACTGCATTTTTTGCATTAATTTCAATGAGGTCGCCAACGGTATCCTGTCCTTTTAAACGCACTTTATCGCCGGGACGCATTTCTATGCTTTGCTCCAGCTTTTCTTTGCTTACCGGCTTTTTCGACTCATCGGGGCGGTGTTTATTTCGGTTGTCTTCGCGCATACGCAGTTTCTCCATCTTTTTAGAGATTTGCGAATCGTTGCCCGTTGTTTTACGGTCGATATCCTTTTTCAGATCACCCAATTTTGCCCGTGCTTCTTTTGTTTTTTCCTTATCTGCCTGGGCTTGTTTAATTTCCTGAATGGTGTTTTCAATCCGCTTATTCACCCCTTTCAGTAAAGCATCCGCTTCTTCTTTGGCTTTTTTCAGAATCTCTTTTCGCTGCTTCTGAATTTCCTGCAATTCAGCCTCGTAAGTTTCTGCCGTGTCGTCAATAATCTTTTCCACCTTACGAATCTTCATTCGCTTGGTTTCCCAGTAGCGTTTGTCGCGGTTAATTTTGCGCAGGTTACGGTCGAAATCGATGTGGTCTTTCCCCACTTTTTCTGTAGCATGCTCCAAAATATCTTCAGGCAATCCTATTTTTCGTGCAATCTCAAAAGCGAAAGAACTACCCGGTTTGCCAATATCCAGTTTGAACAACGGATTCATATTTTGTGAATCGTAAAGCATGGCACCGTTTATAATTCCTTCGGCCGACGACGCAAAGTGTTTCAGGTTGGTGTAGTGTGTGGTAATCACACCAAAAGTACCCAGTTCTGTCAACTTCTCCAGAATCGACTCGGCAATGGCTCCACCCAGCATAGGTTCGGTTCCGGTACCAAATTCATCAATAAGGATCAGCGTTTTTTCGTTACAATTGCGCACAAAATGTTTCATGTTCATCAGGTGCGAACTGTAGGTACTCAGGTCGTTTTCCATCGATTGCTCGTCGCCGATATCAATAAAAAGTTGCTCGAAAACACCTGTTTTACTGGCTTCGTTTACCGGAATAAGCAACCCACATTGCAACATGTATTGCAGCAGCCCGGTTGTTTTCAGGCATACCGATTTACCTCCGGCGTTTGGTCCCGAAATGAGTAAAATATGTTTTTCGTCGGTGAGTTTTATATCAAGCGGAACAATCTTCCGGTTCTCCTTTTTTAATGTTTTTAATAGCAATGGATGAATGGCGTGATACCATTCAATTATTGGTTCCTGTTTAAATTCAGGGCGAATGGCATCAAATTCAACCGCCAACAATGCTTTGGCCCGGATATAATCCATTTCGCCAAGGAAATCATACGAGTAAGCCAACTCTTCCAGGTAAGGACGAATATCGTTGGCAAAATTGGTGAGTATTTTAATGATCTCGCGACGTTCGGCGTATTCCAACTCGCGGATCTCATTGTTCATTTCAACAATCTCATTCGGCTCAACATAAGATGTTTTTCCGGTGGCCGACTCATCGTAAACAATACCTTTTAGTTTGCGTTTATTGGCCGCAGCAACAGGAATAACAGCACGTCCATCGCGGATTGAAACCGACGCGTCCTCTTCCACCCAGCCATCTTTTTGTGCTTGTTTTAAAATGGCATGCAAACGTTTCGACATGTTCGACTGCATATTTAAAATACTGCGGCGTGTTTGTGCCAGCTCTGGCGATGCGTTGTCGCGGATCTTGCCAAATTTATTGATGATTACATCAATGCGGTCGTATATGTATGGAAACACCTGCACCCGTGATGTTTTCTGTTTTAGAATAGGGAAGGCTTCTTCTTCCTGTTTCGAAAAGAAATTAACAATGGCGCGTACCGATTCCAGCGAACGTTTCAAATCAAACAGTTCTTCGGGCTCCAGGAAACGACCTTCCAGTCGGATTTTTTGTAAAGCCTCGCGCAGGTCGTAAAAATGTGTGGCCGGGAAACTGTCGAACTCGCGGATAATGCGGCAAAACTCATTTACCTCATTCAATTGTAACAAAATGGTGTCGTACGAAGTTTGAAAATGCATCTCTTGTACCCATTCGTCTCCCATGGTGCTGATGCACTTGTTGGTGAGCATCTCACGAATGCGGTCGAAACCAATTTTTGCCTCGAAATTATTTGGATAAATGTTTTGCATAGCCTTTCCTTAATCAGCTGCAAAAATACAGTTCATTGTTTAAAGTACAAAGTAACGGATTCATTGTTTAGCGTTTCCAGCGGCTCCGGTGACGGGAATAAGCATTAGAAGATTCTATATTTTTCTGATTTTTGACGGGTACGCCAACTTCTTTGCTCATGAATTGGAGTAATCAGTTTTAATTTCACGGTTCAGAAGTTGATTAACTGACATCTGAGGCACCTACCCCCACTTCGGAGGTACCCCCACCCACCTTTGAAGTACCCACCTTCACTAAAGAACTAAACGTAAGGAGAAAAAAACTTCAAATAGGGAGCTCAGAGCTACAAATGCGGAGAAAATAGCTTGAAGTAGGTACTTAATAACTACAAAGTTTGAGTTCAGAACCCGGAATATGAAGTTTCAAGCCAGAAGTTTTGAGTAATGAGGTGGGGGGAGGCACCTCAGAGCTTTGAAATTAGAGTTCGGAGCCTCAAATTATAAGAAGATAGGTTCATCATTTGAGTTCTGGACCCCAAACTTGAAGTAATTAGCTCGAATTTCAGGAGAAAAAGCAAGAAAGTCTATCTTTTATGAGAATAGAATATAGCTAAAAATAAAAGTAATAAGGTTTTAAGCTTCAATTATGAAGTGCTTAATACCATATGTTTAATCTGTCGGCGATTGTAGGTGTAGGTAATATGAATCAAACCGTCGCTTGTTTGAATAATACACGGATAACTGAATTCACCTTCCGGTTCATTTTCCAGATGCATTATTGTTTTCCACAATTTCCCATCGGTGGAATAATAAAGATCGAGTTTGTTTCGTCCGGCCTCCCAGGAATTGCCAATTGGCAAAGGATTGTTTACCAGTAATTTTGCCCCCGATTTTAAAGTGATCGCATCAATTCCCGAATTGGGATGGGGTATTGTTGTTGGCTGAACTTCCGACCATGTTTTTCCTTGGTCGTACGACCAGCTCTCCATAACAACATTTTGGTTGCTTCTTAAAAGTGCCTGAATTCGTTGATCGGAATAAACAAGCAAAGTGGGTTGTATAACTTTTACTGAGTCGGGTGAAGGAATGGCTATTATTGTCCAGGTTTGGCCACCGTCTGTTGATCGCTCAATATGAGCTTTCCAAAGCTCGTGGGTTTCTTCGGTGCTTGATGGGCTAAGAATCACACCCGACGACAGTTGAATCGGTTTATTCCGGATCGGACCAAGAATTCCTTCCGGTAATTTTTCATGTGCCGACCACGATTTCCCTTCGTCAGACGAATGCATTACCATTCCCCTCCAATCGTTTGGGCTGGGACCAACTTTGTAGAAAAGATCAATTTGATTGTTTGCACTTCTGAACAAAACCGGATTCCACGTTGGGAACAACGTTGTATCAGCTTCGCCGTCAGCTACTTTTTGTGGTTTTTGCCATTGTTCGTTAGCAAAAGCAGCAGTGTATATGCTAACCTCGGGATGTCGTTCGTATGGCCCTCCAAAAAACGATACCAAAAGCCCGTTCTCAGTTTCAATAATTGTTGAGGCGTGACATTGCTCATATTGCGTTGTATCGGAAATGTAGCTTTCGGAAACAAGCTTGAAGTTTATGCTTTTCTTTTGGTGGCAACTCGTAACTAGTAGAAGAAGAAAACTTAGTGACAGGATTGATCTATTCATAAATCAAATGTCGTAATTTTCTTTTTATTGAAAAAGGATGTCATCTATATGAAAGATGACATCCTTTTCTGTTAATAAAACCAAGGTTGTTTTTTTTCTAAACTATCCTTTTGGTGCTTTCTCTCCCGGGAAACGTTTGCCATATTCCACCCAGAATAATTTTACCTCACTCTTCATTTCTTTTGAAAGCGAAAGGATACCGATAAGGTTCGGAATGGTCATCAAGGCAATGGTAATTCCTGATAATGTCCAGATAATTGTGGTATCGGTAAACGACGCCAAAAAGAATCCGATTACATAAACCACACGGTACCAAACTTCGGCTTTCACGCCAAATAAATAGGTAACTGCACGACCACCGTAATACGACCAACTGATGGCAGTTGAGAAAGCAAACATCAACAGGCCAATTGAAACAATGTATTTTCCGTAGTCGCCAAACCAGCTTCGTGTGAAAGCAATGGTGGTAAGTGGCGCACTGTGCATCAATGATTTTCCTTCCAGAGCCAGACCCTTTGGATTCGGGCTGTCGGGACTTCTGTCGATCTTTCCGCCGGTAACTTTTATCTCACCCGAATAAGGCTGATTATCCACAAAAACGCGAATGTCTTCGGCTACCGACCGGGCGTGCAAAATTGTTGGCTGGTCGATAATTTCTCCGTTCTGTACCTGGAGACTATTGTTGAACATGGGCAAATCAGCTTTTCCAACCAGGTAGTTATGTAACTGATGTACATCGCTTTCTATGGCTTCCGAATAGTTTCCGTCGAGCACAACAATATCAGTTTCCTGAAAAAGGTTCTGGTGTTTCTCCGTCCAAACTCCCGACGATAATAGTACCAGTCCGGTTAAAGAACAAATGATAATGGTATCGATAAATGGTTCCAGTAATGCAACCAAACCCTCAGAAACGGGTTCGTGAGCCCGTGCTGCAGCGTGGGCGATTGGCGCCGATCCCTGACCTGCCTCGTTCGAGAACAATCCACGGTTTACGCCCCGGTTAAAAGCAAAAGCAATGCTTCCACCCAAAAAGCCGCCAACAGCTGCCGAACCGTTAAAAACGTCTCCGAAAATGGCAACAATAGACGGTATAATATTATCGTAATTGTAAGTGATTACAGCCATCGCACCGATAAAATAAACGATGGCCATCAGCGGTACCAGTTTCGAGGTAACATTGGCAATACGTTTAATGCCGCCAACAATTACAAGCCCAAGCAATACGGCCAAAACACCGCCAGTTACCATGTGGTTGATGCCAAAAGTCTCGAACAGCGAGTTGGAGATACTGTTAATTTGCGGAAGGTTTCCGGTACCAAACGATGAAAGGATGGTTGCAACAGCAAAAAGTCCTCCGAGCAAAGTACCGGTTTTTAAAATTTTATTGTTTTTTAAGGGAATGTTCAGGCGTTTTTTCATGAAATACATGGGACCCCCGGCAATTGTTCCGTCGGCAGCTTTATCGCGGTATTTGTGCGAAAGGGTAACTTCCACAAACTTGGTGGTCATACCCAGTGCTGCCGTCATCAGCATCCAGAAAAGTGCTGCCGGCCCGCCCAGGTGAATGGCCAGTGCCACCCCCGCAATGTTTCCTGTTCCCACTGTTCCCGACAAGGCTGTTGTTAAGGCCTGAAAGTGCGAAGTGTCGCCTACGTCGCCTTCTTTGTCGAATTTTCCTCTTACTATTCGCAGCGAATGTTTTAGGTAACGGAACTGTGGAAATTTCAGGTAAATGGTAAAAAAGATACCCGTTCCGAGTAATAAAAATACAAACCATTGCGAGCCTCCAATATGGCCGTCGATGGTCGAAAGAATCTCATTGAGTTTGTTCATTATTTGCAGTTTTTTTATACGTTGAATTGTTATTTCAAAAGGTAACTTTTGAAACCCGCATCGCCCAACCTCGTGCTTCGGATAGAAGGCATTATTGTATGCTCGTTTCAAAAATTGAGCTAAAAATAGCAATCCTGTTCAATTTGCTAAAAAATGAGGGTTTTTATTTTTAAAATGTTATTAAATCCTGAGAAAGGTCATCTTTTGTGGCGGTGTATCGGACGAGATGGGGCAGATCATGATTTGAAGCCTGCTTTTCAAATTCTTTTTAAAGAATATCGAAACCGATTGGATTTTGTCGTAATTTCGCGTAAACAACATAAAAAACAATTAATCATGTTACCAAAGTTTTTATTAGCCGACAATTCGCAGGAGACTCCTGATACTATTTTTGTGGTTCACACCGAAACACCGCGTTTTATTGTAGAAGCAGATATCGATGATTTCTGGAACAACCAGGAAATTCATTGGATGGATGGCGAGCCGGGAGACGAAAAGTTGATTTCGGAGTTGGTTGAAGCAGCGGAAGAGTTTTTGGAAAAGGAGTTTGAAAACGAAGAACTGCTGGCAGAAGACGACGAGGAGTAGATTAAAATGTGCTGATTAATTCAGCAAGAGATAAATTGAATTGCAATGGCAGCAGATCGTTTATATCGTTCGCGAAACAGAGTGCTGGGTGGTGTTTTGGCGGGTTTTGCCGAATACTTCTCGATAGATGTAGTTTTGGTTCGACTGATTTATGTGCTGCTATCGCTTTTCTCTGCCGGATTTCCAGGCTTGCTGGTTTATATTATTTTCTGGATTGTAACGCCTGAAAAACCTGTTAATCCGTATAATTCGGAAACTACTTCGTAAGCTCTTCAAAGGAAAGATCCATTAACGGAAAATCTTCCCAGCCGACAAAATCAAAATGCCACCATTCAGAAGAAATCACTGAAAATCCAAAATGAGACATAACGCCAATTAATATGGTGCGGTTATGCAGGGCTGCTTCCGGCAGATCGGTATAATCAGAATGCGCTTTTTGCGAGAAATCATCAAATGCTGTGGGCATTTCAAGTTCTTGCTTTGTCGTTAAATTCACCAACGAAACATCAACAGCACAACCCCGGTTATGGCGGGAGCCGGTTTTCGGGCTGGCAACAAAATCGGGATCAGGGTACACCTCATAAAACTTAAGCGTTGCCGCATACGGACGATAAGCATCGAAAACTTTTAAGCCAAGATTTAGTGATACCAGCGAATCCTGCACCAATTTTAAAGCCGCTGCCACAGGTTTGCGGGCAAAGGCTTTTGGCGATTGGTAAATTACTTCGTTTGTAAAATTATTGCCGGTAGCGTAACGAATGTCGAGCACCACATTTTTTAGCTCCTTTTCCAGATCAATCAATTCCATGGCTGGATTTTCCGCAACCTGAGTTTTGTATTCTTTTACCGTATTTACAAGTGACAGATTATATGGATTACGGTGTTTGCTAGTGCTTTTTGAAGCGCACGAAAACAGAAAGGCACTCAACAAAAGGAGAGCAAGTATTTTGGTCGTTCTTTTCATTTATTCCTGTTCAACTCCTTTTAATGATAACTGAATGCGTTTGCGTGGGATGTCCAATTCTTTCACCCGCACTTTTACGTGTTGATGCAATTTTACAATTTCGTTGGGATCGGAAATAAAACGATCGGCCATTTCCGAAATATGTATCAGCCCCGACTCTTTAATACCCACGTCAACAAAAGCCCCAAACTTGGTAATGTTGTTCACAATTCCGGGTAGAACCATGCCAACCTGCAAATCGGTGATGTTGAAAATACCTTCGGCAAATTCAAAAACTTTGATTGGTTTTCGTGGATCGCGGCCCGGTTTTAGTAACTCGTTTTTTATGTCGGTTAGGGTAGGGAGGCCTACTTCTGCAGTCACATAATTTTTAAAGTCAATTTTCGAGATCAGCTCTTCATTTCTGATCAGGTCTTTTACCTCGCATTTAAGGTCTTTGGCAATTTTTGACACGATTTTATACGATTCCGGATGCACTCCTGAGTTATCCAGCGGATTTTTTGCATCAGGAATGCGTAAGAATCCGGCAGCCTGTTCAAAAGCTTTTGGCCCCATTCGCGGTACTTTTTTCAGGGCATCGCGCGATTCGAACATTCCGTTTTCTTTTCGGTAAGTGGTAATATTTTCGGCCAACTGAGGGCCAAGCCCCGAGATGTAAGTTAGTAAGTGTTTGCTTGCGGTATTTAGATTTACGCCAACCGAATTTACACTGAGTTCAACCACTGAATCTAGACTGCTTTTTAAATTTTTCTGATCAACATCGTGCTGGTACTGCCCAACGCCAATACTTTTCGGGTCGATTTTTACCAGCTCGGCCAGCGGGTCCATCAACCGGCGTCCAATTGAAATGGCACCACGCACGGTAACATCGTATTGAGGAAATTCCTGGCGGGCCACCGATGAGGCCGAATATACCGAAGCACCGTCTTCGCTCACCACGTAAACACGCACATCGCGGTTATAACGCAACTTTTTTATAAAAGCTTCTGTTTCGCGGCTGGCCGTTCCGTTTCCAATGGCAATGGCATCAATCTGGTATATTTCTACCATCGAAGAAATTTTTTTGGCCGCCATCTTTTTTTCTTCCTGAGGTTTGTGCGGGTATATATTTTCGTTGTGTAGCAGATTTCCCTGTTCATCCAAACAAACTACTTTACAGCCAGTGCGGTAACCCGGGTCGATAGCCAGCGTTCGTTTTTGCCCCAGTGGTGGCGCCAATAGCAACTGTTTCAGGTTTTCGGTAAAAACGTTTATCGCTTCGGTATCGGCTTTTTCTTTCGATAATTTGGCAAATTCCGTTTCAATCGACGGCTGGATGAGGCGTTTCAAACTGTCTTTTACGGCAAGTGCTACCTGCTCCGCGCTGTCGTTGTTTCCTTTTACAAAAAAACGTTCCAGGTTTTCCAGTACCCGCTCTTCGTCCGGCGAAATGGAAACACGCAGAAATCCTTCGTTTTCGCCGCGGCGCATGGCCAGCAAACGGTGCGAAGGACATTTTTTCAACGGTTCACTCCAGTCAAAATAGTCGCGGTATTTGGCAGCTTCTTCCTCTTTTCCTTTTATAAGTTTTGATGTGATGTAAGCTCCCAGATCAAAACCTTTACGCACGATATTACGTGCGCGTTCGTTTTCGCTTACCCACTCGGCAATTATATCGCGGGCACCCGAAAGTGCGTCTTCTACTAAAGGTACTTCGTCGTTTAAAAACTGGTTGGCCCTGAATTCAGGATCGCGTTCCAGCTGTTTCATTATGATTTTGGCCAGTGGCTCCAATCCTTTATCGCGGGCGATGGTGGCTTTTGTGCGACGCTTTGGTTTGTAGGGCAGATAAATATCCTCCAGTTCAACCGAATCAAAACAATCTTCAATTCGCGATTTAAGATCCGGGGTCAGCTGATTTTGTTCATCAATGGTCTTAAGTATGGTTTCCTTGCGTTTGGCGAGTTCTGCATATTTATCGTTTTGCTCCTTAATTTGAAGCACCTGCACTTCGTCGAGACTGCCGGTACGTTCTTTTCGGTAGCGTGAAATAAACGGAACAGTAGCTCCTTCATTCAGCAAATTGATGGTGTTTAAAACCTGAGTAGTGTTTAACCCCAGGTTGCGTGAGATAAGGTCTATGGTTTTGTTTTGCATATTTCGTTTTCTTGAATCGCAAAGGTAGACAAGGAACTTTGTATTTCAAAAGAAGATGACAAAACAAAAAAACCACCCGGGAAAACCGGGTGGTTTAGCAGTTAACTAAAAAATTACGCTATTTCCGTAAAGTAAAAATATGGTCTTTAAAATCGTCGGTAACTACAACGCGGTATTCGCCGCTCGTTAAATTCGATATGTCGTAGCTTTTATGTATCGTTAATTTTTTACCCAGGTTATACCCGTTTACGTGTTCGCCGTTTTTATAAATATTCAGGAAAACACCTTTTTGTGCCGTATTTAAAAATGAAACATTCAGCTTGTCATCATCAAGTTTCATATACGGTTCGTACAAATGTTGTACGTTTTCGGTGGTAAATTTATTGTCGGTAACCGTTATTTTGTTGTTTAAACTCTGGTTGCCGTAATTAATACAAATGCAATAGGTGCCTTCGCCTAAAGCCGAAAAATCAAGATTTTCGTTGTAACTGGCTTGCTTTTTTGTGGTTTTGTGAAAGAAGACGATCGAGTTGTTTTCATTGGTAACGGTAATCTCGAAAGTTTTAGGAACGTTGGAGTTGAATGCCAGCAGGGCAGTTTCATTTCCATTTTGCGAAATCTCCATTTTCGGAAGATCTGTGGCACTTGCATATTCCACTGCTACAGCGAATAGTACAAGCATTGTTAAAAATAAGAACCTTGTTTTCATGTTGCGTTTTTTGGATTATTGATTGCAAAACAAATAAAGACACGTAAGTCTTTTAATGCAATTTACGACTATTGAATCTTAAATACAATGGCTGAAGGAATATTATTTAGGTGAAAACCAAATTGTTAGGTTGTTGTGGGCTTCGATTTAGCCATGTTGCCAAAACAAATGTTTAAAAAGTAGGAGAGGTGCTGAAATAAAAAAAACGCTCTGCAAAGGTTATACAGAGCGGTTTCATGTTAAATTATTGGTTACTAATCTAAAAACTCAGGCCAATGGTAAAATTAGTGCACGGAAGTTTCGATTTTTTTTCGGCCCCCAGTGTTTCAGAAAATCCCGCATCAACGAATTGTTGCAGATAAACGCCTGGATAATCATCGCTTTCCAGTTCTGAGCTAATGGTGTTAAACTCAACGCCAAGCATCAATATTCCATAACGAATGTTTAAACCGGTTGAAAATCCAAAATCGACTGTACCCAGAAAGAAGTCCTCGGCATCGTCAATCATATCTGAATAATAGATTACCGCTGCTGTTGCCCATGCACAATCCAGTTTTGTATAAACATCAAATTCCAGTTTATCCACCGGACTGTAGGTAAAAGATGGACCAATTTTCGAACCGGCACGAAAAACACCCAGGCTCCCGCCATTAACATCATCCTCATTTGAAAAATTATGGAAAACGGTATAGAGGTAGTCCGCATTTATTCCAATCGCCATATCGTTGCGGTTTATAAGGCGTTTAATCAAAAATATCGATCCCAATTCAAAACTGGCTCCTGCCTTTGATGTAATACCCAGGTCGTTCCAGTCTTGTTCTTCCATCCCGAATTGTTTCCACGAAGGACTTGAATAGCCGAAACGAAAATAGAATTGATTGTCAAGGTATTGCCCAAAACTTATGATGGACGCAAGAATAAGAAATACAGTGAAAGTTGCTTTTTTCATGTTGAGTGTAAATTTTAATATATGGTTAAACTTAAAAGCGTATTTGTTCTGAAATAATAGTTTGCGTTTACAAGTTATGATAATCTGAGTTAATATGAAAATAGAAATTTGCCCCGCAGTTTTGTGCCCGTTTTTTAGAA
This sequence comes from Draconibacterium sp., assembly GCF_041583095.1. Taxonomy (NCBI): domain Bacteria; kingdom Pseudomonadati; phylum Bacteroidota; class Bacteroidia; order Marinilabiliales; family Prolixibacteraceae; genus Draconibacterium; species Draconibacterium sp. The sequence continues at coordinate 3,171 of NZ_JBFHGM010000069.1, read as the reverse complement.
ATAAAAAATGCTTTTTCTTTTTGCTTCTATTTCCTTTCATCTTTTGTGTTGTTTTTGCTATTTTTGCACCTCATTTTCAAAAAGAAGTAAAAGCATGTTTGATAATTTAAGCGACAGGCTGGAGAAGTCCTTCAAACTACTGAAAGGGCAGGGGAAAATTACCGAGATCAATGTGGCGGAAACGCTAAAAGATATTCGTCGTGCCTTATTGGATGCCGACGTTAACTTTAAAATTGCCAAAAAATTTACCGACGACGTAAAAGTCAAAGCTTTGGGGCAGGATGTTTTGTCTGCCGTAAAACCGGGGCAGATGATGGTGAAGATCGTAAAAGATGAGCTGGCAGAATTGATGGGAGGTACTTTTGCCGATATCGAGCTGAAAAATAAACCGGCAGTAATTCTTATGTCGGGACTACAAGGTTCGGGTAAAACAACTTTCTCCGGAAAGCTGGCAAATATGCTGAAAAGCAAAAAAGGCCGTCATCCGCTGTTGGTGGCATGCGACGTTTATCGTCCGGCTGCAATCGATCAGTTGAAAGTTTTGGGCGAGCAGATAAAGGTTCCGGTTTATACCGAAGAAGGAAACATGGATCCGGTGAAAATTGCCAAAGCAGCAATTCAACATGCAAAAGCAAATGGCAACGACGTGGTGATTGTGGATACCGCCGGTCGTTTGGCAGTCGACGAGCAGATGATGAACGAGATTTCTGCGGTGAAGAAAGCAATCAATCCGGATGAAATTCTGTTTGTGGTTGACTCAATGACCGGTCAGGATGCCGTAAACACCGCAAAAGAATTTAACGACCGCCTCGATTTCGACGGTGTTGTTCTTACCAAACTCGATGGTGATACCCGCGGTGGTGCGGCGTTATCCATTCGCGCAGTAGTTGAAAAGCCAATCAAGTTTGTGGGTACCGGCGAAAAGGTTGATGCACTCGACGTTTTCCACCCCGATCGTATGGCCGACCGTATTTTGGGAATGGGTGATATTGTTTCGCTGGTTGAAAAAGCCCAGGAACAATTTGATGAAGAAGAAGCAAAACGCCTGCAGAAAAAGCTGCAAAAAAACACATTTGATTTTAACGATTTCCTGAAACAGATTAACCAGATTAAAAAGATGGGTAACCTGAAAGATGTGATGGGAATGATCCCGGGCATGGGAAAAGCGTTAAAAGGTATGGATATCGACGATGATGCATTCAAACACATCGAGGCTATTATTTTTTCGATGACACCGGCTGAGCGGGAAAATCCATCGTTGATTAACGGAGGCCGCAGAAAGCGTATTGCCAATGGTTCAGGAACCGATATTCAGGAAGTAAACCGTTTGCTGAAACAGTTTAGCGAAACACGTAAAATGATGCGTATGGTGTCGCAGGGGAAAAACGTTCAGCGCATGATGAGTGGAATGCAGGGACAAGGGCGGAAATTTTAGTCACTGGTCACTGGTCATTGGTCACTGGTCATTGGTCATTGGTCATTGGTCATTAGAAAGTGGCAAGTAACCACTGACGATTGAAAAACGTAATTGAAGTTTTGTAATAATAACTTGGCGTTATTAGCGCCTTTGCGAGAAATTAAACAATATGAATTTGATCGACGGAAATAAAGTTGCTGCTGAAATCAAGCAGGAAATAGCAGAAGAGGTTAAAAAAATAATCGACAACGGAGGAAAACAACCTCATTTGGCAGCTATTCTGGTTGGTCATGATGGTGGTAGCGAAACCTATGTTGCTTATAAAATTAAAGACTGTGAAGCGGTAGGTTTTAAGTCTTCGCTGATTCGTTATGAAGACGATGTAACCGAAGAAGAATTGCTTGCCAAAGTTGAGGAATTGAACAACGACGACGATTTGGATGGTTTTATTGTTCAGTTGCCACTGCCAAAACATATTTCGGAGCAAAAAGTAATCGAAGCCATCGATCCGAGAAAAGATGTTGATGGATTTCATCCGATAAACGTTGGCCGCATGGTAATTGGTTTACCTTCGTTTGTTTCGGCAACTCCATACGGAATTGTTGAATTACTGAAACGTTACAACATTGAAACCAGCGGTAAAAACTGTGTGGTTTTGGGCCGTAGTAATATTGTTGGTCGCCCGATGAGTGTGTTGATGTCGCAAAAGGCGATTAATGCCACTGTAACTGTTGCACACAGCCGTACAGCTAACCTGAAAGAGGTTTGTGCCAATGCCGATATTTTAATCGTAGCAATGGGAGTTCCTGAGTTTGTAACCGCCGACATGGTTAAAGAAGGAGCCGTTGTTATCGATGTGGGTACTACCCGTGTAAAATCAGATAAAACAAAATCGGGATGGAAACTGAAAGGCGATGTTTTGTATGATGAGGTAGCTCCAAAATGTTCCTACATCACTCCGGTACCGGGTGGAGTAGGACCGATGACACGTACCTCGCTGCTGTTAAATACCTTGCTGTCGGCAAAAAAAGAGATCTATAAATAAAACGATATACTTCTATTGAAAGGGGACATTGATGTGTCCCCTTTTTTTATGCTGTTTACCAAAAGGTTAGATTTGGAAATTTGTTTGTAGAACCAATATAAATAGCATTTTTTGCCATCGAATAAAACTGCTACGTGACAGTTTCTGAATATTTGTCAAATATTTTTCTATTTTTGAAACCTGACTAAGTCCAAAAACCAAAAAATTGAAGAATGGAAAGTGGTGATACTAACGAGGGAGCTAAGTTTAAAGACAGCAAATTCAAGCAAGAGATTCATTCGAAAGTTATTCGTGCAGGAAAAAGAACTTATTTTTTCGATGTAAAAAGCACTCGAAACGATGAGTACTACTTAACCATTACCGAAAGCAAAAAACGCTTTGGTGAAAACGGTAAATATTCGTACGAGAAACACAAAATCTTTTTATACAGGGAAGACTTCACCAAGTTCATAGAAAGTCTGCAGGAAGTGGTTGAATATATTCACGGCAAACAACCTGAAGATGTGCGAGATGAAGCAGAGCCCCAAGTTGATACAGAGGAAGTTGCTGAAGAGGAAGAAGTTCCGGTTAAAGACTACACCAACGTAGAGTTCGAGGATATTTAAGCCATAAGTTTTTACCCCAACTCGCTTAATTCCAGCCAACGTAATTCTTTTTCGTCGAGCTGCGATTTCATGTCGTCTAATTGCAACGATTTTTCGTATAATTC